>JAOZOG010000575.1 GCA_029933395.1 Sulfurovaceae bacterium
AGCCCGCATCGTTTTCGTCGGGGCAGGGTGTGCTGGATAAAAGCAAAATAACCGGCGTGACGCGCATCGAAAACGATGAAGTGCTTCTGATACTCGATCTCGAAAGCGTCGTGGAGGATCTGGGTTTCTATCAGCCCGACACCGACACCGAAGTTCAGATCGACCAGTTCGACGGCATGGCGATGGTCCTCGACGACAGCCTCACGGCCAGAAAGATTGTCAGGGACGCCCTGCAGAAAATGGGGTTCAAAGTGATCGAAGCGAAAGATGGACAGGATGGAATCGAAAAGCTCGATGAACTCTACGAACAGTATGAGCAGCGTCTTCCGGAAAAGTTGAAAATTATCGTATCGGATGTCGAAATGCCGCGGATGGACGGTTTTCACTTTGCTGCAAAGGTCAAGGAAGATCTGCGATTTGATGAAATTCCGATTGTTTTCAACTCGTCGATCAGTGACCACTTCAGTGAAGAAAGGGGCAAGGAGGCCGGTGGCGAAGGGTACATGGTCAAATTCGATGCCAATGTTTTTTATGCCGAAATTTCGAAAATTGTGCGTTCACACATCAAGCAGGCTTCATAAAGGAATAGGGTATGGATGAATTTCAAGAGATACTGGAAGATTTTCTGATCGAGGCGTTCGAGATGATCGAACAGCTCGACAACGATCTGATCGAACTCGAAAGTACGCCCGAAGATTTGGATCTTTTGAATCGTATTTTTCGCGTAGCCCATACGATCAAAGGCTCGAGTTCCTTTCTGAATTTCGATATATTGACCCATCTGACCCATCATATGGAAGATGTTCTCAACAAAGCTCGGCGCGGAGAGCTTGTGATTACACCGGATGTGATGGATGTTGTTCTGGAATCGACCGATAAAATGAAAGCGCTTCTGGAACATATCAAGGAGACAGGAAACGATAAAGGTGCTTTTGATGTGGGACCGACGGTCAAGCGCCTTGAAGAAGTGCTGAAAGTTAAGGGAGGTGAAGCGGAGGCACCGGCTGTCGAGGTGGAGCCGGAGCCGGAAATGGAAGAGCCCGATCTTTCCGAAATGAGTGAAGAGGAAATCGATGCGGAGATCGAGCGTCTTCTCAAAGAGCGCCAGGAAGAGGACAGAAAAAAACGGGAAGCCAAGAAGAGAACGGAAGCCGGTGAAGAGAAGAGCGTCGAAACAGCCGGGAAAGAGGTTTCCGAAATGAGTGAAGAGGAGGTGGAAGCGGAGATCGAACGCCTTCTCAAAG
>JAOZOG010000576.1 GCA_029933395.1 Sulfurovaceae bacterium
AATCGGTCAACTATAGCGCACAGGGTCCCGGCACCCTTGACGGCATCGTCGATACGCAGAGCCGCCTCCTCGAGAGGCTGAGCCGGCGTATCGCGGAGAAGGTTCGCACCCGCCTCTAAATCTGTCGCCTCTTCCCCTCCCCTGTCGGGGAAGCTGCGGACCATCGCAATAGTCCCTACTCCCAGAACGGAAGCAGTACGGCCACCTGTTCCTCGCTGAGCACGGCGGTCGTATCGGAGATGCATTTTAGGTGTATCTTCGTCGCTTCGAGTTTGAGTGCCGCGATCTCTTCAAGCTGCTTTTCCACACTTTTGGGGTCTTCCCTCTCTATCATCGCATCGGCGACATCCAGTTCGAGCATCTGCAGTTTCCGCCTGATCTTCCCGACCCCCTCCATGGTCTCTTTCCTGATCTTCAGGAGTTTCTCCTTCTGTTCGTCCGTAAGCCCGAGTTTCGCCTTGTCCCAGTTCTGTATGAGCATCTTCGTCATATGGGGAAGGTTGTCGCTGTTGATGAGGAAGGGAGAGGCTTTGAGCGCTGCCAGCCTGTTGTTCGTGAGTATCTCCCTGAGCATGGAAACGAATTCGGGGTGGGGATAGACCTTCAGAAGGTACGCCGCGATCTCATTGAGCTCCGCTTCCCCCACTTTCCCTTTCAGCGAAGGCATGAGACCGAACTGCGCTACCTTGTTCGATTCGCATACCGACTTCGAAGCGTCCGGTGCCAGTATGTAGCCGACCATGAACTTCTTCTGCGCCTCTTCGCCGCTTACCGCATCTTTCACATGGAAGATGACCGCATCGAACGGCGGTGCCTTGGCCGTACCCATCTCCGACGGTTCCGGTTTCTCAAGCATATGACAGCCGGCACAGTGTTTCTTGACCAGCGCTTCGCCGTTCCCCGCGAACGCCACAGCGGCAGCCACACTTAAAACAAGCAGTGTTCTTTTCATCTCTTATATTCCTTCATAACGTAAATTTTATTTCTTTTATTCGTTATTATATTCGTTCAACATGAATACAAGATGAACCGCAGACGATCCGCTGCGTGAATTGTCCGGCCCCTGATCTTTCAGGCTGAACATGGTCCGCATTTTAGAGAGCCTTGAGGTGAGAATTGTTATAATTGTAATATATTAAAGGAAATGAGGAAACAGTATGAAAAAGTTGACATTATCGATGATGGCCGCCATGGCGCTGACAGCTACATTCGCAGTTGCAGGAGGGGACATCGCACCTGT
>JAOZOG010000577.1 GCA_029933395.1 Sulfurovaceae bacterium
AAATTCATCCCCTCGCTTCCCACGTTCACGCGCGCATGGTCCGGTGTCACATCGATCGCATGGTCGACGACGGTTGAAATCGTATCGTCAATCGCGACCGGTCTATCGTTTTTGCCATTCACCTGCAAAATGAGTTCTCCCGTATCTACACCGCCGTGCCCATCCGTGACGGTATAGGTAAACCTCTCGGTGGCAGTTTCTCCCTCGGCAAGCGCATCGGCGGCATTCTGATCCGCAATATAGGTATAGGACCCGTCCGCATTCAATGTCAATGTCCCATACGTTCCTGTTAATGCGGCTCCTATCGTTCCGGGTGTACCACTCTCACTCTCTCCCCCTGTACGAACTCCGGAAATCTGAAGAGTATCACCGTAATCGACATCCGAATCGTTGGAGAGAAGGCCGTTTTCCGCCGTTACATCCAGTGTGGCATTTTCATTGACTTCGTAAATATCTTCAACGGCCAACGGTGCATCATTGCTCCCCGTTACTGTTACAGTCATACGTGTCGGAGCACTCTCGGCTTCGCCGTCAGACACGAGAATATCGAAAGTGATCGTAGCGACATCGCCCTCGGCAAGGCGATCGAAATCGACATGATCGAAATAGAAATCTCCCACGTTCGCATTGATCGACGGATAATTGTCCAGAAACTCCTGTGTGATCTGTACAACAGTTTCATCGTAGTCGTTGGATGAGGGGGAGAGGGCTCCGGAGTCGGACGTAAAAGAGCTGGTATTCGATTGCAGCCCACCGTGCCATGCAATTTTCGCATTGGCAAGGGATACTGTAAAGGTGGAGCTATCGGGGTCATGAATGCCAAGATGGTTGAGCATCTCTTCCTGGGTTATGATCCCATAGACATTCCCTTCCCACTCTTCTCCTTCACCGACAAATCCATCCAGACTCTCTTCTGTTTGGGTAACAGGTGCAACATTTTCGATGACAGGAGTATCGTTCACTCCGGCAATGGCAACATCGACCGTGGCCGCAGCACTGTTGCCGGCACGATCTTCGATATGGTAGGTCAATATGAGATGTGCTGTTTCTCCTGCCTGCAGAGAGTCAAACGCATCGGAAGGTGTAAAACGGATCATCTCCTTTCCGTCTATTTCGACAATTTCGACATCTCCCAGCGGATTGCCGTCTGTATCGGTCGGAACATCAACCGATGC
Organism: Sulfurovaceae bacterium; assembly: GCA_029933395.1. Lineage (GTDB taxonomy): Bacteria > Campylobacterota > Campylobacteria > Campylobacterales > Sulfurovaceae > SZUA-451. The sequence continues at coordinate 1,176 of JAOZOG010000577.1, forward strand.
AATGGTCGACCCCGCTTCGTCATTGGCAAGCACATCGATGACAACAGCCGTATCCTCATCCGTTT
>JAOZOG010000164.1 GCA_029933395.1 Sulfurovaceae bacterium
TTGCAATTGAATAGTTTATTGTACTACAAATGATGGCAATGAATAATGGCATTTTATAGAAATATTTTTTGCTAAAATGCCTATCTTTTATATTGAAATGATTTCAGTATCCTTATTGATACCGCTCAATACTTTCATGAATCACCTTCGCACTCGGTACTTTACCCGAACTGAGCTCCAAATGCACATCCTGATCATCGAAAAAGATATCGGCTCCGAAGGCTTCGAGTATCTCGTGCTTTTCACTTCCACCCAGGAAGAATGCCTCATCGATACGGACACCCCAGACATCCAGTGTCTTGATCACGCGTTCGTGGCTGGGGGCTGATCGGGCGGTGACCAGGGCGGTGCGGATGGGGGACTGTTCGTCTTTGAACTTTTTCTGGATCGTGGCGATCGTGAGCAGGAGTTTGGCGAAGGGGCCTTTTTTGAGGGGATTGTCTCTGTTTTGCTTCTCATGCTCCATAAAAGCCTCGATCCCCTGCTCTTTGTAGATGAGCTCTGACTCTTCACTGAAAAGTACGGCATCCCCGTCAAAGGCGATACGCACCTGGTCGCCCCGTGAGCGGTGTACTTCCGGCTGGGATGGGAGTATTTTTGCCGCGGCGGTACCATTCTTGATCGCATTGATGACATCACTGTCGCTGGCGGAGAGGAAGAGGTCGACCTTGAACGCTTTGAGATAGTGTGAGAGATCGTTGCCGCTCGTCCATCCGGAGCGGACGATATCCAGGCCGTACTTCTCGATGGCATTGGTGATGCGCAGACTGATGGCGGCATTGTTTTTGGAGAGGACGATCACTTCGACCTGCTTCTCCTCTTCGCTGAAATGATCATTGATCTTGAGAAGGTTTTCGATGAGGCGGAAACCGGTACCTTTCAGAAGAAGCTCATTCTCTTTGGAGAGTTGATAGTGATAGTAGGCATCCAGCCCCTGCTCCTCGAAGATACGGTTCTCTTCCTCCAGGTCGAAGAGTGCGCGGGAGCTGACGGCTACGACCATTTTGTCATTTAGATTATACGCCATTAGCTGCCACACAAAAACGTTTCGATCTGAGCGAAGTGCTTCTCGATTCCCGAAAAACCGTGATCTCCACCCTCCTCTATGATCTGCTTTGCTCCCGGGAGCTTTTCCACTGCTTCACGATAATCCAGCACCTCATCACCTTTTTGCAACAGAAGAAGATACTTTTCCTGATCTCCTATCTTCGTTTCATACTTTCCAAGCATCTCCAGGTGAGACTCTCGCCACTCAAAATGACTGCCATCATAGAAATTGGGTGGGGTACCGAGCGTACGCTTGAGTGTCTTATAGGGGTGGATAGCAGGATTGATCAGAGCGGCTTTCACTCCATACTTCTCTGCCAGATAGATCGCATAGTATCCACCCAGAGACGAACCGATGAGTTTCACATCGTCACAGACCTCCATCAGCTCCTCGAGTGTCTGTATCGCCAACTCCGGCACATAGGAGAGGGATGGCGCGATGAAGTCTGCCTCTCTATCGCGGTAATACGCCCTGAGTGCCTTCGCCTTGCCGCCGTAGCCGTGACTGCTGAATCCGTGGATATAGAGAATCACTGTTTCGTCTCCGTCTGGACTGGAGCAGGTTTCTTGACCCGATAGATCATCGCCAGCATATACTCCGATGGCTTGTGGTGCTGTGCTGCGGACTTTTGAAACCACTCGATCGCCATCGTGTCATCCTTCGGCACACCCTGCCCCTTGTAGTATCTGACACCCATCAGGTATTGGGCCTCGGGGTCTCCTGAGTCTGCCAGTTCCCTGTTCCAGTCAAAGACCCGGTCACACTCATCCTTCGTACCGACACTGTCGAGGCAGAGCTTTGCCAGCTGGAGTATGGCGTACGGCTCTTTATTTCTTGCTGCCTTTTTGAACCAGTAGAACGCTTTGGTCTTCTCTTTTTTCGCGTCAAAGTGACCATTCAGGTAGGCATCGCCCAGGTAGATATAGACATCGCGGTTACCTCTGCTCGCCTCTTCCAGAAAAGTGCCGATCGTCAATTTGTTGTAGAGCTCCAGAAGCTCTTCGGCTGAATAGCTGATGGTTTTTGTCTTCTCGTCATAGAAGTATTTCATATTGTCCGGACGCATCGCTTTCAGATAGAGCTTGAAGGCCAATGCGGGATCTTTCCTGACGCCCTGCCCCAGTGATACCATCAGGGCCAGCTCCCGGAGTGCCCTGGGATAACCCAGCCGTGCCGACTTCATCAGCCATTTGTAGGCAGCCCTGTACTCCTTCATCTCTCTATAGGCGTGGCCCAGTTGATACATGGCGATCTCATTTTGTTCTGAGCTCTTGACTGCCTGACTGCAAATCCTGATCACACTCTGAAGATTGCTTTTGTTACTGTCGATCTTCAGTGATTCGCAACTGACTGTTTCGCCTGCCGATAAAAGAGTGGAAAAAAGTATGATCGATATGAGTCGTTTTTTCATTGTCCGCTATCTCCCTTGATCCGCCGTATCATCTGTCTTTTTGTTCTCCTGGCCTGACATCTTGCATTGTTGGCTGGAAGTATAGCACATTACCGGCATCATCGACTCTTTCTTTCGGCCAAAAACAACAACAGTGAAATCATCAATGAGGCAACTGAAACGATCAGAAAGAGTCCCTGTATCCCATACGCCCCAACGATAGGCTGAAAGACAAGAGGGGAAGCGAATTGGCCCAGAAAGAAGCTGGAGGCCAGCATACCCGATGCCTTACCCCGTTTGTGCGGCGGTACGACAGAGAGAAACCAGGCATTGGTATTGACGAAGATCAGGCCAAAGCCGCTCCCGATAAAGAGCGTACTGAAAAAAAGCTGCGGGATCGACTGAGCCAGTGAAATGATAAAGAGACCGGTACCGAAGAAGATGAAGGTGATCATATAGATCTGCGTATAGCTCATGCGCTTTTTGAGTCTGGCATACTGCTTGGAGATCAGTGCATTGAAGATCATAGCGGTAGCGATGACAAATCCAATCGTTCTGGGTTCACCGTGCAGTGTATCGATGATGAGATACGGCAGCTGGGTCGGCAGCATATAAAAGAGCAGCATCGATGCAAATGCCGTCAGATAGACGGGCCAGAGCTTCTCTTCGAGCTGCAGATCGTCGCTTGTGTGCCTCTGTTTTCGTGGTTCATAGAGCGAAGTGAGCATCAGAGGCAGAAAAAGCAGCGGCAGCGCATAGATCGCAAAGGGATAGGTCCAGTGAAGCTCGGCGAGAAACCCACCGGCAGTGATAAAGAGAATGCCCCCGATGGCGACCGACATCCCCTGTAGAGACATAAACTTATGACGCGCCTCTTCATTGAAATAGTCACCGATCAATGCCGTCGAGCTCGTCATCAGCAGCGCGACAGAGACCCCCAGCAGCGCACGTCCGACCAGTATGGCATAGAAGTTATCCAGATAAAACCCGGAACTCCCCGAGATAACAAAAAGCAACACCCCGGCATAGAGCGGCTTGAGCCTGCCGAACCGATCGACGATCACTCCTGCCAGCGGTGCCAGCAGTGCGATGACGATCGAAGGAATAGTCAGCATCAGCTTGGAGAGGAATTCGATATGGGGAATACTACTGAAGGTTTTACTGATAAGCGGCAAAGAGGAGACCACTGTGATCCCCGACATCACACCCATCGTCGCGATCAGAAGCAGAGAGATGACGATACTTCGGGATGGTTGATGTGACATAGCGCTTTTTGCCTGATTTGTAAATTATTGGGATTATACTCTTTTGAGAGTAAGAGAAGCATTTTCAGGATTGGAGTCTTTTTGGCGCATCTTGGCCGGCAGCAAATCAACTTGCGTTTCAAAAGTGCAATGAAAAAGCCAAAAAGTGCTATCATTAATTTATCAGAAATATTATCAAAGTTAAGGAGAGAATTGATGTCAACAAATCCACGGGCAGGCAAACCTGCCGCTTACGAAGATCTGGTCGATATACCGGCACTTATTTCAGCCTACTATAGTCTTACACCAGAGAGTTCTGTCACTGCCGAGCGTATTACTTTTGGAACATCCGGACACCGGGGCAAAGCATTTAAAAAGAGTTTCAACGAAGCCCACATCCTTGCAGCGACACAGGCGACATGCGAATACCGAAAAAAAGAGGGGATCGAAGGCCCCCTCTTTCTGGGCAAAGATTCCCACGCCCTCTCTACACCGGCACAGATCACCGCGATCGAAGTGCTCGCAGCGAACGGCATCTCCACCTATATCGCCGAGAATGACGGCTATACGGCGACGCCGCAAGTCTCCTTCGCCATCCTCGAGCACAACAAAAATGGCGGCCCTCAGGCAGATGGTATCATCATCACCCCATCACACAATCCTCCCGAAGATGGCGGCTTCAAATACAATCCACCCAATGGCGGACCGGCAGATGTCGATGCCACCTCCTGGATCGAGAAGCGTGCCAATGAAATACTCGAAGCAGGTGTAGAGAAAGTCCAGCGAATCTCCTATGAAGAGGCGCTGGAGAGTGATTCGATCCAATCCTATGACTATGTCACGCCCTATGTAGAGGCTCTGCCCAAGATCGTCGATATGGATGCGATCGCCAAGTCAGGGATCCGTATCGGTGTCGACCCTCTGGGAGGCGCGAGTGTCGCCGTCTATCAGAAGATCAACGAAATCTACGGACTCGAAATGGATATCGTCAATCCCCGTATCGACCCCACCTTCTCCTTTATGACACTCGATCACGACGGCAAAATCCGTATGGACTGTTCCAGTCCCTATGCGATGGCATCGCTCGTGGCCCTCAAAGACAAATACGATATCGCCTTCGGTAACGATGCCGACTCGGACCGCCATGGCATCGTCACCCC
>JAOZOG010000028.1:0-1172 GCA_029933395.1 Sulfurovaceae bacterium
ATGATAATGAAATTTAAAGAGTGGACACCGAAGGTAGGTAAAAATGCCTGGATCGCCGAGAGCGCGAGTGTCATCGGCAGAGTGACGATGGGGGAGGATAGTGCTGTCTGGTTTGGCTGTGTGGTACGTGGCGATGTGCACTTCATCACGATCGGAGACCGGAGCAATATCCAGGATCTCAGTATGATTCATGTCACCCATCACAAAAAGGCCGATATGAGCGACGGCAATCCAACCCATATCGGCAACGATGTGACAGTCGGCCATCGCGTGATGCTGCATGGCTGCACGATCGAAGATGCCTGTCTCATCGGAATGAGTGCGACGATCCTGGATGGTGCTGTCATCGGCAAAGAGTCGATTGTCGGTGCCGGCAGTCTTGTCACCAAAAACAAAGTCTTTCCGCCCCGCTCTCTCATCGTGGGAAGTCCCGCAAAGCGTATCAGGGAATTGACCGATGAGGAGGTCGAAGAGCTTTACGCATCGGCCAGGCGTTATGTTGCCTTCAAAAATGAATACCGATAGGAGTTGACAATGCAGAAAGTGATCACAAAATCCCTCAGCGATATCCTCAGTCCTGCGGTCCTCTCCTTCATTCTCAAGGTCGGTTTCGGTTCGATCCTCCTCTGGGTCATTGTCCTCTGGTTCTCCTGGGATCTCTACTCGGGAATGATCGAGGCCTATATCCAGAAGATTCCATTTGTCGGCAGCTGGGAGTGGTTCCAATCCAGCGGTGCCGTATTGGCTGCACTGATCGTCGGCTATATGCTGATCATCATCACTGTCTCTATCCTCACCTCTCTCTACAGTGAACCCCTGCTGATCAAACTGGCACAAAAACACTATCCGGGCAAACCGGTTGTCGGAAGCCCCAATAGCGCGACTTCCGTCTATCTCAGCATCAAGGCTGGAGTGGTCTTTCTTCTGCTCTTCCTCTTTACCTTCCCCATCATTTTCATACCGATCATCGGACAGGTCTGGATGCTCTGGCTCTGGTCGCTGCTGATCAAAGAACCCAATACCTATGATGTCGGCTCCCTCTTTATCGCCGATAAGCAGATGGTCAAAGCCCAAAAGAAAAAAGCATGGCTCACAGCAATGATCGCCTCACTCTTCAACTATATTCCCGTTTTGAATATCTTTGCGCCGCTGTTTGGACAGATTATGTTTTT
>JAOZOG010000028.1:1272-10606 GCA_029933395.1 Sulfurovaceae bacterium
CTGATGATCTTGGAGAGATTGAACGCGACGAAAGCCCCCAGAAGCCAAAAAGGGTCAGAGCGTCCGAGAAGCTGCAGAAGTGCGCTAAGATCGATATGGCTGAAGACATAGTAGAGTGCCCATACGGTGATGAGGAGCTTGAGAAGGTTTTTGAGAAGTTTTTTCTCAGCCCTCCTGCTTGTCTGCGCGTCCAACGATCACCTCTTTGATGGCATAGGGTTTCTTGTGCTGCGACTCATAATAGGTACGGGTAATCAACTCTGCGATAAATCCTGTCGTAATCAGCTGCACACCCATAAAAAGCAGCAGTACACCCAGGGTCAACAACGGCCTGTGGCCGATGTCGTGGCCCAAAAGCTTAATGATGAGCAAATAGAGATTGATCAGGATGCCGGGTATCAGTGCCCCGATCCCCAGTGTACCAAAAAGGTGCATCGGATTGAGGCGGTACTTCTGCAGGAAAAGCATCAGCAGCAGATCGCTCATCACCCGTGTCGTGCGTCCGATACCATATTTGGATTCACCATGGATGCGGGCATGGTGGCGGACGTTCATCTCGGTGATTTTTGCGCCATAGATCTTGGCGAGTACAGGAATGAAACGGTGCAGTTCGCCATAAAGCTCCAGATTTTTAGCGACATCGCTGGTAAAGACTTTGAGCGTACAGCCATAGTCGTTGATATAGACACCGGTTGTACGGCGGATAATCCAGTTGGCGATCTTGCTGGGGATCTTGCGCAATACCATCCCGTCCTGACGGTTCAGCCTCCGGCCCGCAACGACATCCCAGCCCTCCGACTCGAGCTTCTCGATCATAGCGGGAATATCCTCGGGGTCGTTCTGCAGGTCACCGTCAAGTGTCGCGATCAACTCCCCCTGAGCAGCCTCGATCCCTGCTGCCATCGCAGTGGTCTGTCCATAGTTCCGATTGAAAACAAGGATTTTGGTATTGCTCCTGCCCCATTTTCCAACCTGTTCGACCGTCTTGTCACTGGAGCCGTCATCCACCAGAATCAGTTCATAGCTGCATCTGCCATCAAGTGCCGTGTAGACCGCATCGAGCAGTGGCTTGATATTCTTCTCTTCATTCATCACGGGTATGACGACAGATAGTTTCATAGTTTATTCCTTTGTCTTCTTGCGGGGGCCTTCTATTTTGGCAAGGATAATACCATGTTTTTCATACAGTATCGTATAGGCAGTGAAGGCTTCCAGATGGTTTTTGCGGGTCAAAACAATCTCTCCAGCCTTGGGCGCATCGCGCTTGACGATGGCTTCCCGGTAGACGATGAAGCTGGGCATATTGAACTTCCAGAGATGCACATCGTAGCCCCTCTTTTTTGCGATCAATGCCGCTTCTTTGATCGGTACCTGCGCAATGGCAGCGTACGTTGGGATAACCTGCCAGCTGACGGTGATGATGGTAGCGAGACCGACAGCAGCGAGCTTGAAGATCCGACTGACCCTTTTGCTCTGCATCAGCCAGATGGTTGCAGAAATGAGGAGAACGAAATAGAGATACCACCCCCATCCAAACTCGGAAGGGGCGCTCTCAAGCATAATGCGCGTAAAAGGGTGTTTGACATAAGGCTGTGCCAGCGATGCGACAATCGGCAGAAAGAGGAGAATGACAAAAAGAAGAAGTGGAGGCAACAGAAGCAATCTGTCTGATTTGATCTTGGGAATCATCAATGCCATAAAGATAAAGAGCGGCGTGTAGCCATAGATGACATAGTGAGGCAGCTTGGTACCCGAAAAAGAGAAAAAGAGAAAAACGAAGAGAAACCAGATGATCAAAAAGCGCAGCAGATCATCGGCGAACCATGAGCGAAAGTTTCTCAATGAGCGCAGGAACAGGGTCGTGTAAGGCAGTACGCCTACCAATACGACAGGAATGTAGTAAAAAAGGCTTCCGCTGTGCCCTTCAAAAGAGGTATTGAAGCGATTGAGGTTGTGTTTGAGGAAAAAACCATCGATGAAAGCCTCTCCCTGATCGAGATACTCCAGCAGATACCAGGGGCCTGCGATCAGCAGAAAAATCAAAATACCGATCGGATTGAAAACCATTTGCACCCAGAGTTTCAGCTCTTTTTTGGAAGCAAGAAAGAGAAAGCTGACTGCCAGCGGTATCAGAATAGCAACCGGCCCTTTAGTGAGGGCTCCCAGCGCAATCAGGGCAAAGATCGCGTAAAGCGTGGATCGTTTTCGCTCGAGGGTATAGCAGTAGATCAGGAACATTGTCGAAGCGATGAAAAGATTGAGCAGCGAATCGGCAATCGCTGCCTTGGCAATGATGGTAATCTGCAGTGCCGTCGCCATCATAAAGGCTGCCATCAACGCGGTATTGTGTGAATAGAAACGGCGCGTAAAGCGGTAGAGCAAAACAACCCAGACCGTCGCTGCCAATGCAGATGGAAAGCGCAGGGCAAACTCGTCAAGGCCAAAGCTCTTGACAGAAAGCGCCTGCAGCCAATAGATGAGGATGGGTTTATCGAAACGCAATGCTCCATTGAGGTAGGTCGTCAGATAATTACCACTGGCAAGCATCTCGCGTGTCGCTTCACTGAAAGCCCCCTCATCGAGATCGAAGAGCGGTACCCCTCCGAGATTGAACCAAAAACCAAAAAAGATCGCAGCGATGAGCAGAATCCAGGGAAGCCTCTGCTCCAACTCTCTAGGATTTGACATAGAGGGCCTCCCTGGGGAAAATCATATGGTAGAGGATCAGTGTCGTCATAACGCCCAGCCATCCGCCAATGATCACGTCACTGAGATAGTGCTGCGTCAGGATCACGCGGCTGAGCGATATAAGGATACCTATAGCAATCAACCAGGCCCGGTAGCGGGGAAAAAGCAACGCAAAGGCGAGCCAGACAGCCATCGCTGTCGTGGCGTGCCCCGAGGGAAAAGAGCGGTAGAGCACATCGAGCTTACCCCAGAAAAAACCGTAGAGTTGCTCATCGGCATAGAGCTGCGGCCGGGCACGTCCAAAGATCACTTTGACAATATTGACAAGGATACCCGAAATGATTGTCGTCGAAAGGATGAGCAGTGCTGCATCGGATTGTTTTGGTTTTTTGTCGATCCAGTAAATGAAAAGAATCAATGAAACGATAATGTACCAGGTCGATTTGCCCAAATCGGTCAGGAGCTCTATGGGATAGAGAGAGGGATCTCTACGATAGGGGTAGAGCCGCTCAAAAAGCGGCAGATCTATCCAAAAATAGCTGATAAGGACAAGAACAAAGAGGAGAAAAGTCAGCCAAACCCACTGCTTCTTCAGCTCGACACCACACACTGTATTGCTCAATACCCATACTCCTGTGCACGATACCATTCGACATATTTGGCGATACCTGCTTCGATCAGGGTTTTGGGGTCATAACCGATCAGCCGTCTGGCTTTGGAGATATCGGCATAGGTTTGAGGGACGTCTCCCGGCTGCATTGGCAGCATATCGATGATCGCTTTTTTGCCTACCGCACTTTCGATATGCGCCACCAACTCCTGAAGCGTCGTAGTCTGCGACTCGCCAAGATTGAGGATCTCGTAGACACTGGACTCTTTTTCGATATAGCGAAGTGCCGCGAGTACCCCCTCGATAATATCGTCGATATAGGTATAGTCACGTCGGGTGCTGCCGTCACCGTAAAAAGGAATCGTCTCGCCGTGGTCTACCATACGGGTAAATTTGCTGATCGCCAGATCAGGCCGCTGTCTGGGGCCATAGACGGTAAAGAAGCGCAGCCCCACCATATCGATACCATAGAGATGATGATAGGTATGGGCAAGGAGTTCGTTGGCTTTTTTCGTCATTGCGTAGGGTGAGATGGGGTAGTCGACCAGGTCCTCTTCGCTGAAGGGGACTTTTTTGTTTTCGCCGTAGACCGAGGAGCTGGAGGCATAGATCACCTTTTTGACATCGAAGGATTTTGCCATCTCGAAGATATTCTGCGTACCGACGATATTGACTTCGGTGTAGAGCGGAGCATTGTCGATGGAGGGGCGGACACCTGCCTTGGCGGCAATATGGATGATGGTGATCTGCTTTCCGGCCTCTTTCAACCCCGTGAAGATGGATTCGAGCAGTTCACGATCACGGATATCACCCTCGACCCATCGAAATCTCGAGGGCTCGATACCTTCGTTTTGCATTGCTGCTTCGATAGCCTGCAGATTGCGGTGCTTGATCGCCGGATCGTAAAAAGGGTCGAAATTGTCGAGTGTGACGACTTCCCGCCCCCCTCTCAGGAGTGCTTCGCAGAGATGCGATCCGATAAAACCGGCACCTCCGGTCACGAAACATACTTGATTGCTTCCCACTGAAATCCCTTCTTGAAATTAGAAAACTATTATATCAAAGTTATTGGAAGATGCCGCCTTAAACACTATGCCTCTTGGTCGCCCCGGACTCCCTGTTGGCCTTTTGTTTTTTCTTTCGCTCTTTTCGGCTCGAAACGGAAAACTGCAGCAGGTCATCTGTCGTCCTGACAGATTCCGGCAGGTTCTCGAAACTCTTCTGCATCACCCTGAAAGCACTGACAGCATCACTGTAGGCGCGGTGATGGACGGCATTTTCGATGCCCAGTGATTTATTGAGATAGGCGAGGCCATAGCGTTCGCTTTCAAAGGTACGCCGGGCAAGGTCGATGGTGCAGAGCCGGGGATTTCCGATATCGCCCAATCCAAAACGGTTGAAAGAGGCGGTGAGAAAACTATAGTCAAAAGAGGCATTATGGGCGACAAACACCGCATCCCCCATAAATTCCCGCAAGGCAGTCAATGCTGCCCTGCGTGTCGGAGCACCGATCAGGTCAGAGGGCTCGATGCCGGTAACCTTCGTGATATACTCCGGCAAAAAGGCACACTCGACGAATGTTTCGAGGCGATCGACAATGATACCCTTCTCAACCATCACTGCACCGATCTCGATCACCTGGGATGTCCCCGGCTTGCTGCCATTGGTTTCGATATCGATAATGCAGTAGCGCTGCTCCCGATAAGAGGTAAAGCAGGTCTCCAGACGATAGCTTTCCTCCCCTGTCTCACGGATCGGATATCCCGAAGCCTGCAAAAGAAAAAAAATCGTATCCGCCTCTTCAAAAAGCGTCGTATAGCGTGTCACGATCTGCGCATACTGCTCTTTGGGGATCTCCCCTCCACTCTTGCGAAAAGCGGTAGTCAGTACGTCAAAGACTTTTTGCATGGGCGATAAACTTTTTTACTTTGAGCGGATCCTTGATCCCTTTGTCCGCTTCCGTACCTGAACTGACATCGACCGCATAAAACCCATACGGCTTCAGCTCTTCGACATTCTCAGGTGTCAAACCGCCTGCCAGAATGATCTTCGAGCAGTCGACACCCTCGAACCACTCGAGGTTGAGCCGCTTGCCGCTGCCGCCGTAGGCTTCGCAGTAGGCATCGACAAGACGATATCTCTCTTGAAATCTCTTCACGTCCTCCTGTTTTTTCGCCCTGACGACAGGAAGCGATTTGATCTGCAGATGACCGAGGAAAGACTCATCCACATCGAAATGAATCTGCGCCAGACCCATGCCGCTCTCGAGACAGATACGGTCGATCTCTTCAGGCGACTCATTGACAAACAAACCAACCCGCTCCACAAAAGGGGGCAACTTCCGTGTAATCTCGGCAGCAGCCTCAGGAGTAATGAAGCGGGGGGATTTCTCATAAAAGACAAACCCGAGTGCATCTGCCCCCACCTCGACAGCCTGCAGTGCATCGTTCAGATTGGTGATACCGCAAATCTTGACTCTCACAGCAACTCCTCCGACAAAACAAGCCCCAGCTCATCCACTATAGGTATCAAACAGAGATAGCTATCCAGAAACGCTCTGTATCTCACGCTTCGCTCTTCGCTTTCAATGAAGCGATCGCCTCTTCAACTCCTTCAGGGTGCTTATAGACATAGGAGCCGGCGACGACTACATCCACGCCTGCCTCTTTGAGCATATGGACATTGATATCATTCACACCACCATCCACTTCGATCAGGCACTCCGGGTTGCGTTTTTCGATCAGCTCTTTAAGCCGGACTGCTCTCTCGAGGACGGAGGGGATGAATTTTTGGCCGCCAAATCCCGGATTGACACTCATCAGCAGTACCATATCAAGATCTTCGACCAGAAACTCAATGGCTTCGGGCGGTGTATGGGGATTGAGGACAATCGCAGGCCGAATTCCCAAAGATCGGATCTTCTGTACCAGGCGATGCGGATGCTTCTCCTCTTCGATATGAAAGGAGAGGTACCCCGGCTTCAAGGGGGCAAAGAGATCGACAAAAAAACTGTTGTTCTCCACCATCAGATGGATGTCCAGAGGTTTGGTCGCCGCTTCTGCCACCGCTTCGACGACCACGGGGCCGATCGTCAGATTGGGGACGAAATGCCCATCCATTACATCGACATGAACCAGGTCACATCCCCCTTCACAAATCGCTTGGACATCCCTCGCAAGATGGCCAAAGTCCGCCGATAAAATACTGGGTGCTACCAACATACTCAAGTCCTCATTTTTTTGCAGATTATAACATACCTACATAGTGGAATATCCAAACCTGCGCACTACTTTTTACGCGAAAGACGGAGAACCGCCTCTTTCTGGTCGACAAAAAATTTGAATCTCTTGAAAAAATTCATACCCAGCAATCCATCGATTCCCTTCTGCTCGAAAGGCGACACCATCACATCAAAATTCTGCAGCTCTATCTCTCCGACAGTAAAACTGCCTACCCTGCAGAGGTCAGCAGTGATCTCTCCTCCTGCCGTGTGGAGTCGCACGCCTCCTCTTATGACGAAGGGGGAAAAGAGTTTTCCCTCGGCGATATGCGTATAGGTCGCACCGGTATCGATCAGCAGAGTGAGCGTTGTCGCACTGTCGATCACAACTTCTACACTGAAATGATCACCTCTTCTATGCAAAGGGATTGCATACTCATACTCCCTGGCACGTGCTTCAGATTGGATGATTTTGTCCAGGAGTTTGCCCGCCTGACTGCCATAAACCGTATCATTTTGAAGCGTCTCGAGCAATGTGCGGCTTTTATCGTACTGCTGCAAATCAAAATACTGCTGGGCCAATGCCATCGTATAGTAACCGCCAAACCGATCATACTCCGTCATACGCTCCAGAAAAGAGAGAAGACGACCATCATCTTTCTCTTTTTTCAACCTGTCAACATAGGCATCTGCCGATGTTTTCAGCAGAGCATCGAGCTTTTGTGTTTCACTCTCATCTGCACCCCACTCTTTGGCTCTTTCGATCTGCGCAATGGCATCAAGAAAGCGTTTTTGACGCAGATAGAAACTGATCAGGTGATCATTCGCTTCCCTGTACTCCGGATCGATCTCCATAAATTGCTCTATCTCTTTGAGATACTGTTCAGGCGAAGCTTTGGCTCTGCTGTCGAAGTACTGCATCAAAAGCTTTCTATAGAGACCGATATCCTCTTCATCAGCATCCATATAGCGCTCCATCGCATCATCGAAGAGTCTCTTTTTGAGCAGCTCCCCAAAATCCGACAGGGCCTGATCTGCAGGAGGAACTTCGGATACAGGGGGTTGCGCTGTGACGGCTTTGCCCTGAATAATATGATTTTTTACTCCGGAAGGGGTGCGTCCGGCCTCTTTTTGCAACGGCGGCTCTGGTTTTGTTTCGGGCTTTTCGGTGGGCACTTCCGATATGGTCGGTGTAGAGACAGATGGCCTGGATTCGGAGCTGTAGTGGCGCAGAAACCACCCCAAAATAATACCGACCAAAAGCGTAAGCAGTAATTTGCCGATCTGTTTGCCTTTCAACGTAAGATTTGGAAACAGTTTATCATATTTTTTATCCAAAAATGGCCAAACATATAACTATATAAAGAATATTTTAGACTCTTTCAGCTATAATCGCACAATTATTCACGAAATGGCCAAAGTGTCAATGTGGAATCTATATAAGAAAAAGGTAAAAACGATGGCAAGAAGATGCGATGTAAGCGGCAAAGGCCCGCTGGTAGGAAACAATGTAAGTCACGCGAACAACAAAACAAAAAGAAGACAACTTCCCAACCTCAGATCGGTCAAGATCACGCTTGAGGATGGCACCACAAAGAGAATCAAAGTTGCCGCTTCTGAGCTCAGAACGATGAAAAAGAAAGCTGCTCAAGCCGCAGCAGTCAGCTAAGCCCCCAGCCTCCCGGGGTTAGGCGATTGACTGCCGCTCAAAAAATCAAAAAGTTTCTCGGATGGAGAAGCACCCCCAAACCCCATATTACTCTCAACGATGAGTATTACGCTCAGCTAGCACCCTTCAGACTCCCACTCATTCTCACTGTACTGATCATGCTGATCGGTTCGCTCGGCTATATGATCATCGATCACTTTCCTTTGATGGATGCGATCTACCAGACGGGGATCACATTTACGACGGTCGGTTTTGGAGAGATCCATCCCATCTCCGATGCAGGACGTATCTTTACGATTACCCTGATCATTTTCGGCTTTGTGGTCTTCTCTATCGCCGTAGGTATTATCGCCGAAGTGATCAAGAGGGGAGAATTTCAGAAAATTTCCAAGGAGCGCCGCATGCTTTATGAGATCGCAAGGCTCAAACACCACTTTGTCGTCTGCTACCACAACGACTTTACGATACAGGTCACCGAACAGCTTCGTGCCAACCATGTTCCCTTTGTTGTGGTCGATCCCAGAGAAGACCTCGAAGAGATTGCCAAAAAATACCACTACCCCTACTTTGTCAGTGAAGAGCCGCATACGGAGGCGGGTATTCTCAAATCTCACCTCTCCAGTGCCAAAGGGGTGATCACGCTTGCCGATAATATCGCTGACAATATTGCAACCGTTGCTTCTGTCAGACTCTACGAAAAGGAGATCGGCCGAAGACGGAAGTACCTCATCATCGCCAACGCCAAAGGCTTCGAAGATGAGCAGAAGCTTCTCAAGCTCGGCGCCGACAAAGTCGTGACTGCCACCAAACTGATGGCACAGCGCATCAATGCGATGGCGGTAAGGCCCGATATGGAAAATCTCCTGCAGGAGTTTCTTTACAAAAAAGACACCCCGCTGGATATGGAAGAGGCCAAAGTCTCCAAAACCAGCTGGCTGACACTCAAGAAGATCAAAGCGGCCCGGTTCAGGGATATCGCCAATGTCACAGTCATCGGTATCCGACAGCAAGATGGGAGATTTATCCCCATGCCTACCGGCGATACTGTCATTCTGCCCGGAAGCAAACTGCTGCTGATCGGTACCAGTGACGGAATACGCAAAGCGAAAAAAATTATCCGCAAGAAAGAGAAGCCCGAGGAGTTGAA
>JAOZOG010000028.1:10706-17291 GCA_029933395.1 Sulfurovaceae bacterium
AAGCCCGAGGAGTTGAAATATGTTTAAATTGTTTCCCGTCAAAAAGGGACTGGAGAATGTTCCCGGCTTTTATTGTGATGCCGTCAATGTCGGAATGCGTACCAATCCTGCCAATGATTCCACTACCGATACAGTTGACGGAGATGTCGCTTTCATCCGGAGCGATACCCCCTGTGCCATCGCAGCGGTTTTCACCGCCAACCGTTTCCGTGCAGCCCCCATCCGGCACTATCTGCGCTATCCCGAAGGATTTCTCAGTGACTTTGTCCTGATCAATGCCAAAAATGCCAATGCAATGACCGGCGAGAAAGGGATCGAGGATATCGATATGCTCTTTGCCGAACTGGGGAAGCGCATCCCTCTCACCAATCCCATCATGAGCTCCACCGGCGTGATCGGATACCGTCTCGACAGGGAGAAGATCGCTTCCGCTTTCGACCGTTTTGACTACAATGCCAAAGAGAGTGACAAAACAGCACGCGCCATTATGACCACCGATAGTTTCAAAAAAGAACTCTGCTACCGTGTCGAACTTGAAAACGGTGAAACATTCCATATCGCTGCGATCTGCAAAGGAGCGGGAATGATCAATCCTGCAATGGCGACGATGCTCTGCTTCGTTATCACCGATGCTACCGTACCAGGCGGAGAGATGCAGCCGATGCTGCAGGAAGCTGCAGCCGGCTCCTTCAACCGTATCTCCGTCGATGGCGACACCTCCACCAATGATACCCTAATGCTGCTCTCCAACGGTCAGAGCGGCATCTATAACAAAGAGGCTTTCAAGATCGCACTGGAGAAGATCACCTTCGAAATGGCGATGATGATTCTCAAGGATGGTGAAGGCGCCAACAAGCTGGTTGCCTTCGAAGTCAAAGGGGCAGTGAATGACCAGGAAGCAGAGCGTGCCGCCAGAGCACTGAGCAACTCTCTCCTGGTCAAAACGGCACTCTTCGGGGAAGATCCCAACTGGGGACGTATCGCCTCCACCATCGGAGCAAGCGGTATCGAGTGCGATGATACAAAATTGACCATCCACTACGACGATCTTCTGATCTACTCCGACAAATTCAGAGAACTGGACAGTGAACGCGAAGAGAAGGCGTACAAAATTATGAAACAGGAGAGCTTCCATGTCACCTGCGACCTGGGACTGGGAGAGGGGAGTTTCACTGCCTACGGTTGTGATCTCAGCTACGACTATGTCAAAATCAATGCGGAGTACCGTACCTGAGTATTAGCGCCTCTATGTAATAAGATAGCGGGAAATTCCCGTCGCTTTCTCTTTTCCGTGCATCACGTAGTAGAGTTCATAGTAGTTGTTGAGGATATATTCCAGATCCTCCCTGCTCTCTTCCAGGCAGATAACCAACAATTCGTCACCAACAGCGATCTCGAAATGATCGGGCGGCAGGAGTATCGGGCGACCATCACGCAATATCATCAGGAAGAGCAGGTCATTCTTGATTCTATAGTCTTCACGCCTGCGCCCCAGCATCTCCAATGTAATCGTCCTGCCTTTTTCCAATTCATGAACAGCGGCATAGGCTTCTTCGGCTGATATTCTGATTTCGCAGAGATTGGGATTTTCACCCATTTTTGTTACGATGCGATCCACAAGGCTTTTGCCCCATCGCTCATCCTTGTGGTTGAGATACTCGATGAAGATATTGACCAGAGGCATCGAGAGATAGTTATAGGTTTTATTGATGATGATCTCGTCGAGTATATAGTTTCGATTGATTCTGGCTGCTTTGAAGATCTGCAGGTCGATCAATTCATTCTCGCGACTGATCGTATAGATGGAGGGGTTGTGCTTTTTGGAGAGTGCGATGACAGCCAGATTGATCAGGTCGTCTCTCGTTGCCGCGATGATCACGGCAGCCTCTTTGATGCCCGCAGCGATCAGTTTCTCTTCGATCTCATCCTCATGGTAGAGTGAATCTGATGCATCATACTCCCGGAGAGAGAGTTTGGCATCCATGAAGCGATATTCGACACCTGCTTTGCCCAGTCCTTTCTCCAGCGCCCGACCCATCCTGCCATATCCGTAGATAATATAGATACCTCTCGGAAGCACTTCTCGTTCTTTGATTTTAAGAAGATGGCCATAGATCCACATCTCAAGCAGCCAGAGGTTGGGTGCCGTCAGGGCAAGATAGAGCCGGTTCGAAATGACCTCGAAGGGATTTTCGATATGCTCCACACCAATCGTTTCGAGAAATTCACTATTCTGCGGTGATGTCGATCGCACGATGAGGTTCATCCGCTTGTTCAGATGCTTACACATCAGCGAAGCACGTGTATTTTTCTGTTCATCTTCGAAAAGAATGACAGCGGTTCGGCAATTCTTTTTGCGAATACCGGCTATCTCCAGCACCTTGGGATCAAAGACATCTCCACTGAAAGCAGGAATCAAGGGATGGTAATTTTCCAACCTCAACGCATCGATTGCCTGCTGGTCCCGGTCAATGACCACCATGCGCGTCTCCATCTGATTGAGTTTTCGGATCAGTGCTTTAGTGACACTGTTGTAGCCGAAAATCAGGATGAAGGATTCATCCATATTCCTGACTGCTTTGGCAAATTTCGACTTGACCATCTCCTTGTGCAGCACCTCATCCTGTATCAGGGCCACGATCGTACCGATACCATAAAACCATCCGATGACCGTCAGGTAGATGATGAAGGAGACCCAGAGTTTCTGCGGGTAGGTGAAGTCGTAGGGGGACTCCCCGAAGCCGATCGTCGATGCCATATAGCTGACAAAATAGAACGCATCGAAGATTGACAAATGATAGACATTGCCTTCACTGTCCTGCCCGGGAATCAGCACCATTCCCAATATCGAGATAGCGAAGGTGACAATGATGATCAGAATCGGCAGCCGAAGCCTGCGTATCACGATCCAGCTGCTGTTATTCTCTACCATTTTTTTCTATCTTTTGGACTTGAGTGTATCACCGACAAAGATAACCACCGAAGTGATATTGGCCAGCAGTGCACCTCCGGAGAGAGAGATGATCGCGACACTCATTTCTGTATCCATCGCATCAAGGCCATAAACTGCCAACGCCCAGACCGAAGCCGAAGCGATCAGCTGGATATCCGCCACCAGGCTGGTTGCCAGCAGTACCGATCCCACCTGTGTCTTATCGCCGAACTTAAAAATGGTCGCGATCAGATTGACGACAATGGCAGCGAAGAGCTCATATTTGCTGTGCTCTGCCAGCACTTCCGGCGTTCCGTAAAAAAACCCGAAATTGAGTGTCATCGCCAGGATAAAGAAAAATCCGGAAAGCACCTTGTTCATATTCATTTGCAAACTCCTTTGGTATAGTTTTTCAGATCAGACACCCGCAAGTTCCATCTTGAACGAAAGGATATCGTCAGCTTTGCCCGCAAGCACCAGCGTATCCCCGGCATCGAATTTGTGGTCGACTCCCCTGCTCAGATAGATCAATTCATCGCCCATCTCCCGATCTATTACCGCCACCAGGATCAATCCCCTTCCGTAAAAATCGATCTCTGCAGCGTGTTTTCCTTCAAGCAGTGTATCGGATTCGAGAAGGATTTCAGCAATTTTCAGATTGTTTTTTTCGAAGAAAATCGTACTGATCGCTTCAGCAACTGCCGGCTTGGTGAGATTGGTCACCAGATGCTGCGCCGAAGCTTCATAGATGTCGATGACGGTATCCGCACCGGCATACTTCAGCTTCCGGGTATTCTCCTCGGAGTTGCTGATCGCAACGATCATCGCGTCATGATAGAGCTCCCGCAGAGAGAGTACCAGGAAGAGGTTGTTCGAAGTATGCTCCATCGCACAGTAGAGCAGATGTTTGGCAGGATTGATTCCCAGCATCCGTATCGAGTCGTTGTGTTTGGGGTTGAAGCGTTTGATATCCTTGATACGGTCTGCAGAAGCCTCCTCATAGTTCGACTCTACCATCGTGGCAAGCTTGACATGGTGGCCGCCTTGACTCAGGTGGTGATACATATGTCTTCCGAATTTTCCATAACCAAAAAGGATCACCTCCTTCTTGTTCTCCTCGGTATACATCATCACTCTACCTCCCGCTTGAAATGGGCGATCGCGGCAGGATGACCCATCACTACCAGATCATCACCCGCAAGCAGCTCTGTCTCATCGTCCGGATTGAAAAGAAAGTCTTTCTCCCCCTCCTCATTCAGTCGAACGATACCCAGAATGATCAGGCGGAAGGTCTTTGTCTTCAGGGCTTCGATCCGCTTGTATTCCAGAACACTCCCCGGCTCCACCTGCACCTCATCGATATGGCTTTCACCCTTGTAGGCGATGATCGAGCGAAGGGCTTCGAAGGCGACCGGCTCACCCGCATGTACGACACCCATCAGTGCTGTGATCTCTTCGGGGATGATCACCTGATCGATTCCGGCATAGCGGAGTTTATCGGCGATCTCTTTGTCGCTGCAGCGTACTGTCACCGTCACGTCCGGATTGAGGCTTTTGACATTGATGGCGATAAAAGCGTTTTGCTCGTCATCCGAAGTGAGACAGAGCACATGGGAGATCCGCTCTTCGATACCGATCTGTTCGAAAATACTGCTCTGTGATGCATCGGCACAGATACTCCGATACCCGCTGCTGTGTGCCTTTTGCGCTATCTCCTCATCACGCTCCAGCACGATCAGTTCACGCCCCTCGGCGAGCAATCCCTGAGCGACCTTCCTGCCCATAATACCAAAGCCGCAGATTACGATGATATGACTCTTTTTTCCCACCTCCTGCACGACACGGTCTTCACGCAACTCTATCAATCGTTCACTGAAGGAGGAGACAATGATCGAAGTCATAAAGGCAATCAACCCGACCCCTGTCATAATGATCAGCATCGAAACGACACGCCCCTCCGGCGTAACCGGCGAGATATCCCCATATCCGACTGTGGAGATAGTGACCAATGCCCAGTAGAAAGCATCGAAGAGGTTCAAAATATTCGGATTGTCTCCATCCCCTTCGAAGACATAAAGCATAATCCCCGCGATAAAGACAAAGAAAGCTGTCAGAGTCAGGAGCGTGATCAGTTCAAATTTTTTGCTCTTGAGGATGAAGAGAAAACCGCTGAGACTGCGCGCATAACGCAGCATTTTGAATGCCCGGAAAAGCACCAGAATCCGCAATATCCTGATCTGGCGATAACTCGGCAAGATCGCAACCAGGTCGATGATCGCCGAAGGAGAGATAATATAGTGCCACTTGTCACGTGCGATCATCCCAACGAGCTTATAGAGCGACAAAGGGTGATGCAGATAGCGACTCTCTTCGCTGGCACGGATCACGATCTTGTGCATATCACTGTAGACCCACATCCGCACCAGATATTCGACGATAAAGATCGTCGTGACGAAGTAGAGATCATAGTCGTCCAACCACTGTGGCACAGGCTTTTTCACCCCTATCACCAGTATCAGTACACTGCTGAGAATGATAAAGATCATAAAAAAGTCGAACCATCTTTTGTAGCGGTACCGGTCATTCTCGAGCAAGTCATAGGTGAAGTCTTTGACTTTACGGTACTGTAGCGACCCCTCGATCAAATAGGCAAATCTGACGATCTTGCTGACAATGACATGATCCAGGGTTTTGGACATAACGGATTTTTACCTTACAGAAAATCTATGACTTATTTGAAAATTATTATAACACTAACTTACTGTAGGGTGCCTCCAGTATCTTTAAGATAAGGATTATTTCTTGATCTTGATGAATAAACTTTGCCACACGATTGAAGTCACGTCCCCAGGAAAAGCGAGGCCTCTACCCCAGTGCTTTCTCGGCCGCAATCAGTGCCACAACACCATCAACCATATCCTGCACGGCCTGCACTTCCGTAATCCCCAATCGTCGTCGGTTGCTGATGTCGTAGATGCCGCCTTCACTCTCACTGTGTTCTCCATGGATACCGCGGATCTGAAGGTGATATTTGTCAGTGATCGCCTTGAATGCCTCCATATCTTCGGCCAGCTTCGGCAGTGCGATATGGACGCTGGCTCGCATAGCTGTACCGAGATTGGTCGGGCAGGAGGTGATATAGCCCAGATGCTCACTGTAGGAGAAGGGCACCTTTCTCTCAATTCTGCCGATGGCGTTCACTAGTCGGGTAAAGACCTCTTTGATATCTCCACCCTGCTGCATCGAAATGATACGCAGTTCATCCTCCTCATTGACCCAGACGAGAAATGTTTTATCATGATTGTGATAGATGCCTCTACCCTCCGGCCAGTCACGATTGAGGCCTGCCGCTTCCAGGAAGCGATCCCCTTCCTTAAAAAGAAAATGGTCTTTGATCAAGCTCTCCTGTATCTCCTTTGACATACCCAAAAGTGGGTAATAGCTCCCCTCCAACTCGCCCTCCAGCTCTTCGAGCCCTTCAACCACGAGAGACTCTACCTGGTTACGCTGCTCTCTGCTGATAGCGGGTCCCAACGGCATATTATCCACATTTCGTCCGACCCTGATCCTTGTCGAAACGATATATTTTCCTTCCGGATCCGGATTGGGCGCATTCAGATCATCGGGGTTGAGATTGCTCTGGTGCATATCCT
>JAOZOG010000578.1 GCA_029933395.1 Sulfurovaceae bacterium
CACGCGTCCATCAGGTCGCAGGTATGGAAGTATTTCGTGCAGGAAAACGAAATCATGGCCGCACTCAAAAAGAGGTTCGAGCACAAGCCTACTCACTCCAAAGGCGTATTATACCGTATGCAGACTGCGCAGCGGCTTATTGTATCGACATCGTGGCAAAGTCTGGACGATATCATGGAGGGCGATCTCCAGAATATCGAAAAAACACTGACCGACCATTTTGATAATGTCGGACGGCAAAAGGATCTCCTGACGCTGACCCTGAACGAGATCCGGTACATGCTCATCGATGCTGGGCGCGACGATATCGAAAAGCCAAGAGACAGAGCCAACGCAAAAAAGGGAATCGTCAACCCGGAACACGGCGTCGTAATCTTCGAACGCTTCGAGGAGTTCAGTATTCCGGAACTCTATCCCCATCTGCTTCCCCTCAAGCTCGCGGCGGAAAACTACCTTCGTCACGAATACGAGGTGAATGGTCTGGCTAAAAGCACCATCGACTCCAAAGCGTCGATCCTCAAACGTTTCTTTACCTATTTGACGGAACATTACAGGACGAAGGAGGTCGATGTGGATGCTGTCGACGAAATGTTCGATCCGGCCGGCCGATATCCGCTCCTGAAGTATCTTGAAGGCATTTACAGCACGAGGGAGAGTGCGATTCGCGTACTGAAGGACATCGTCCTGTTTCTCGTATTCGCATCGCTCTATTCGGCCAAGGCGAGAAAGAACACGCCGCGGCTTCGTGGCGTCAAGGTCACGCCATACCGGGCGGCGATGCCGAAGGAGATGTATCTGCACCTTCTTGAGATTCTAAAGCATCGCCCTCCGAACGCCCCCACGCGCTGGAGCCGCGGCAAGGCGGATGTCTCGTGGTGGCCCCACGACGTCTATCCGGTGCTGCCGATGATCATGCTGTTGCAATATCTCATTCCCCTCCGGGGCGGGCAAATCCGAAACCTCGACAGAAAGGTATCGTTCGAATTTGACCATACGGGACGCATCAAAAACATCATCGTCAACACGGACAAGAACTATAACAGGAAGAAGCCGCACGTCATTCCATGTGTATGGGAGGATATCCAGAACTATTTCGTGCCGTTTCTCAAATGGCATCATGAATACTTTTCCCATATACCGAGAATCCGGCACAATCTCGACAAGAACTCTCCCTGGCCGGAGATCGAGCCGCTTTTTGTGATGCCGGAAGCCTTGAGGCCCATGTCCAAAAGT
>JAOZOG010000579.1 GCA_029933395.1 Sulfurovaceae bacterium
GTTTGGAATTCGTGAACTACCGGGGAGACCATCTCGTCGTAAAGGGCTACGGAGCGAGCGCGATACCTCTCGACTCCATGCTTCATGCGGAATCCGGATACATATCCATGAGAGACGTAGTTCCAGGGGACAGGATATATGGAGCCAATGGGGGACTGTGCACTGTAACGCTAAAGAGTGAAGTGTTCAACAGGCCTATGTATAAGATACGCCTCTCCGACGGAAGGAGTCTTTCCGTATGCGAGGAGCATATAAACAGCATAGTGTATATGACCGATCCGAACAATTCGAGAAAATATGTAGAGATGGATGTAAAAACTGCCAATCTACTTGACATGCCTTTATATCACACAAGAAAGCGCAAAACATGCGATGGAAGAGAGTACATATCGAATGAGCACAGAATGTATATTCGCAATATAGAGCCTATCGATTTTCCGAAAAAAGACTTTCCAGTTGATCCATATACGTTAGGGCTGCTGCTTGGAGACGGATCGTGTAAGAGCGATGGTACCAACGCCATACATGCGCACAAGGATGACGTGCCGGAATACATAGGCAGGATTCCATACAAGATCGGGAGCCAGTACCTCGACAAAAGAAACAACAACGTGGTCAGCTTTTCTATCCTTGAAATATCCGATGCCACAAGGAAAATAGGCATAGCTGGCTCCAACACTTACGACAAAAGAATTCCGGAAGAGTATTTTTTTGGATCGATAGATCAGAGATTCGATCTTTTGTCTGGCCTGCTCGATACTGACGGAACCGTCGGAAAGCAGGGAAGGATATCGTTCACTTCTGTGTCTGAGGGCCTTGCCGATGATGTTTCGAGGCTCGTAAGGTCTCTCGGTGGAACAGCCAAAAAAAGACTGTCGCATGACCCGGATATCCATCTCAATAATGGATTCAACAGAAAAAAAGCATACAAGGTTGAAATATGGCATAAGCAGTTCGACAGGCTGTTCAAATTGGAGCGGAAAAAAGTCAGAACGCTTGGCAATGCGAAAAGAGGCCGCTGGATGAAAATGGCGCATATGGTTCCGGTAGAATCGATAACCGATGATGTCCTGGTTGAGAGCCAGTGTATCGCCGTAGACAGTGACGACCATCAGTATATCGTCAACGACTATTTCAGAACGCACAACACGGGAGTGAGGGGTACCAAAGAATTGGGCCAGCGTCCTACGCTTGCCGTTCTCGACGATATCATATCCGACGAAGATGCGAGAT
>JAOZOG010000580.1 GCA_029933395.1 Sulfurovaceae bacterium
AAATCGTCTCCGTTACCGCCCATTGGGATTTTTGAGATGGGTTCTGATAGATTTTTTGCCGCTTCTCCTATGATCTCGAATTCTCTTATTACACTGTCCCAACTCACAAAATCGTGTTTGAGAGCATCAGCCCTTTCGTATTTGGCACTCACGTGTTCTATTTTCAAAGCAGCGATAAGGATGTCGAACAAAAAGAGTTCGATGATTCTTTTAGACACGAATCATCTCTTTTTTTATTTGATTGCGAATCACGGGACGAATGGAATCGAAATATCCGATATCGACTTTTCTTTTTAGCATATTTTCCAGATAATACTTTGCGGCAACCCTTTTAAAATAGTCTTTTTCCTCGATTTCCAGGATGGCGATGTCTATATCGCTGTTATCGGACGCTTCGTTTCTCGCGTAGCTTCCAAATAGAGCGATTTTTTTAATACCGAATTTGTTTTTCAGGACATCCGACTGACTCCGCAAAAAAGCGAGCAAGTCACTTCTTTTCATCGATCGTGCCTTTTGTATTTTTTTTAATTATAGCAAAATCCCTGGGGTTGTGGAGCGCCTTGGGCGCGGGAGTCGGGAATCGGGGCGGCTTTGCCGCAGTCGATAGTAGATGGTTGATAGTGGATAGGCGATGGGGATTTGGGCAATGTTGAATTTTGAATGCTGAATGATGAATTGATGTGGCGGCGGTGCCGCGGGGAACGGTGAAGGGTGAAGGGTGAACGGAGGATGCCGGAGGCGTGGATGACGGTCGATCGACCATAAACGATCCACTATCCACCAAAAACCACTGACCCATCACTCCTTCTCCACCCTGAACCGGATGGAGGCGAGCTCTTTTTTGTTGCTTCGTTCGTAAAACCTGAACGTGTAGGAGCCCTTTTCGCCGGGGGCGGTGAAGGTGAGGGTGCCTTCGGGTTTGTGGTGGAGGTTTTGATAGGCGATGGATGGGGCGTGGTAGCCGTGTTTCGTCGCGGCTTTGTACATGCCGACCCAGGCGTCCTGCAGCGGTGACGCGGTGAAGCGCAGGGTGACCTTCTCTCCGGGGGCGTACCGTTTTTTCGGCAGGGTGAGGCTGACGGCTTTTTGGTTGACGGCGACGGTGAAGGGGAGGGTGGTCAGCTCCTTTTGGTTGCTTCGTTCGTGCATTCTCAGCTGGTACGCTCCCTCTTTGACGGGGGCGGTGAATGTCAGCTCTCCGGCCGGTTTTTCGTGGAGGTTCTGGTAGGAGA
>JAOZOG010000029.1:0-1754 GCA_029933395.1 Sulfurovaceae bacterium
TTCAGCCCGGGAAAGCCTCCGCCTCCGCCGCCCTGCATCTGAGCCATCATATCCTGCATCTGTTTCATTCCGCCTTTGCCGGAGAGTTTTTTGGCCATTTTGGCGGCATTTTTGAACTGTTTGAGGATACGATTGACCTGCTGCTGATCGAGTCCTGCACCTTTGGAGATCCGGCGTTTTCTGCTGTTGGTCAGCAGATCGGGGTTTTCACGCTCTTTGGGCGTCATCGAGGAGATCAGTGCTTTGATGCGTTTGACCTCATCCGAATTGTCAAAATCCATATCACCGATCTGCTTGGCCATATTGCCCATCCCCGGGATCATCCCCAGGATCGATTTCATCGAACCCAGCTTCTTCATCTGCTCCATCTGCTCGACAAAGTCATTGAAGTTGAATTGCCCTTTTTTGATCTTCTGTGTCAGACGCTTCGCCTGCTTCTCGTCGATGACGGCTGCCGTCTTCTCTGCAAGAGACTCGATATCTCCCGCTCCCATCAAACGGCTGACAATCCTGTCAGGAATAAACTGCTCGAGGTCAGGCATCTTTTCACCTGCCCCGATAAAGCGCAGCGGTACACCGACCTGCTGCGAGAGGCCCAGTGCCACACCACCCTTGCTGTCTCCGTCAAACTTGGTCAGAATCACACCGGTGATACCGATCTTCTCTTTGAAAGTCTGGGCCGTTCTCACGGCATCCTGCCCTGTCATCGCATCGGCGACATAGAAGAGCTCATCCGGGTTGGCAGCTTTTTTGACCTCTGAGAGCTCTTCCATCAACTCCTCATCGATCGCCAGACGTCCGGCAGTATCGATCAGCACCACATCATAGAGCTCTTTTTCCGCTTTTGCCAATGCTTTTTTGACGATTTCGACAGGTGTAGCCTTCTCATCTGCCACCAGCTCCACTTCGATCTGGCCGGTGATCTGCTTGAGCTGCTCCACTGCCGCCAATCTCTGCAGGTCGGCTGCCACGACCAGAACTTTTTTCTTCTTCTGCTCTTTGAGGAAATAGGCCAGCTTACCGGTTGTCGTCGTTTTACCCGACCCCTGCAGACCGATCATCAGCACAACAGTCGGCGGCTTGGAAGCAAAGACAAAACCCTGATTTCCTTCAACCGTCAGAATCCGTGTCAACTCATCCCGAAGTGCCCTGAGAAAATTATCTTTTCCGATGCCGGCTTTCTTGGTCTCCCTCTCGACAACAGTGATCAGTTCCTTGACGACCTTATAGTGCACATCCGCTTTGAGCAGTGATTTCTTGAGCTCCTGTGTCGCTTTTTTGAGTGCCTTCTCATCATCATGAAAACGGATTTTTCCAATGGCATTTTTGAAACTGTCGGTGAGTGTATCAAACATTTTATCTCTCTATTATTGTAAAATTTATACTATATAAGTCGCGATTTTATCCTATGGCGGCTTAAACCGTTACTTATACTTCAAGATATCCTTGGGCTCAGGTGCCTCAAAAGCATAAGAGAATATCGCCATTTTTGCCGAATGTAATAATATGCGTTTACTCTGCGTACGGCTGCCATACTGTTCATCCCCGACAACAGGGTGTCCTATGCTTGCCAGATGCACCCGTATCTGGTGGGTCCTGCCCGTCTTGATCTCGATGGCGACCTTGCTCTTTTTCCCCTGAATCTCCAGCGGTTTGACTTTGGTATAGGCCGGCTTGCCTCTCACCTCGTCGATACGCGAAAAGGCTTTACCTTTTTTGATCGTCAGAATTGGCGTTTCGATCTCGATCTCTTC
>JAOZOG010000029.1:1854-4724 GCA_029933395.1 Sulfurovaceae bacterium
TTGTTGGAGATCTCCTGCTGCTGTGCCAACAGTTTGTACGCTTTTTCCATTTCTCTATTTTCCTTTATTGTTTTGGATGCTCGAAGAAGTTCGAGCATCCAATGTTTTATTCTTTTCTCATCTGCTCCGCAAAACGCTCAAACTGCTCCGTCAGCGGAAACTCCACGATCTTTATCTTGCTGTTCTGCCCACTTTTGAAAACAACCTCACTTTTGGAGACCTTGAAGCTTTTGGAGAGAAACTTGACCAGCTCTTTGTTGGCTGCCCCTTCCACTGCCGGAGCTTTGATGCGGATCTTGATCGCATCTTCTCCATAGATTTCACAGAATTCATTCCTGCTGGCTGCAGGCTGCGCTTTGATTCGCAGGCTTACCTTTCCATCCCTGATCTCATAAAACATTTTCGATCTCCCGAAGTATCGGTTGCAAATCCGCTTCTCTTCTGATGCTGCTTTTCGAAAGTCGTTCGGGGTGCCGCAATACTTCTGCCAATGCCTCTTTTTTGACGATCGTGATCCCTTCGATACCTGCGAAGATATCCTTTTGGTTGAAATAGTGCTCACCCGAAATGATTTTGCAGCCAAATTGTGCCGCTTCGGCAGCGTTATGTCCTCCGACGGGTTCAAATGCACCGCCCAGGATAACTATGTCGCTGATCGCATAGAGATTGATCAGCTCTCCCAGACTGTCAATCAGGATAACATCCGCTGTCAAACTTTTGTCGACGCTGTATCTCTGGTAAACCCATTGGTGCAGCTTGCACTCTTTGTCGATCATTGTGCCAATTTTCCCGAAACGTTCAGGGTGCCGCGGTGCAATGACCAACCTGGCGTCAGGCTCCAAATTCTTCAATGCCTTGAACGCTTCAAGGACCAGGGGCTCCTCCCCTTCGTGTGTACTGCCTGCGCACACCAGCAATCCCTGCGGTTTTTCCAGGTGTTTTGACGGTTTCTCCCTATCGGCGAATTTGATATTGCCGATGACCGCTACATTCTCTGCGCCCAGCTTCTCCAGACGTACCTTATCCTCGAGCGTTTGTGCATAGACTGCATCGACCTGGGAAAAAATCCTGCGATAGAGCCATTTGAGCTTGAGATACCGGGGATAGGAGCGCTCATTCATCCGTGCATTGATCAGCACTGTCCTGGCACCTCTGCGACGGGCGAGAAAAAAGAGCAGGTACCAGAGCTCAGCCTCCATCACCATCAAAAGCTTCTGTGGCTTCAGCCAGAAAAAAAGCAGTATCTCGTAGGGAAGATACCGGCTTTGGGGAGTCTGCTTCACAATCTCCTCAAAGCCGGTCTGAGTCGTCGTCGTCAAACGCAGGAGAGAGGCAGGAATCCTCTTTGTCAAAGGACGAATAGCCCTCGCTTCACCAAAACTGCAACTGTGAATCCATATTCCCTGTTTTGCAAGCGGCGGATTTCTCCAGAGAAAAAACCGTGCCGGTATCGATTGGGAATATTTGGTCTTGAGGGCAAAGAGGAGCAGAAAAGGCAGCGCCAAAAGATACAACAGTGCTGCCGCTGCTGTATAAAGAAAGAAAAAGAGGTTCAATCAAGCCTCGGCTGTTTCTCTCTCGATATAGAGGATTCTTCCGCAATGCGGACATGTGGTGATCTCTTCACCCTTGATCACATCAGCATAGGTTTTGTCATTGAGCCGCATATAGCAGCCGTAGCATGCCTGTTTTCTGACCGGTACAACAGCGGTATTTCCGGCCCATACTCTAATCTTTTCATAAAAAGCAAGGATCTTCTGATCGATCTCCCGGATCGTTTTTTCTCTCTCGGTAAAGAGTGAAATTTTACTCTTTTCGATCTCCGCTTTCTCGGCATCCGCTTCGGCCGTCACCTCTGCAAGCTCTTTTTTGAGTGTATCGACCAACTCACTGGCCTCTTCGGCTTCTCTGGATTTTTTGACATTGATCTCCTGAAGTCGCTCGATCTCTTCATTGGCAAAAGTCATCTTCTCCTTGGCAATATCTTCTTCGACAGCCAGGGCCTTCATCTCTTTCTCGGTTGAAATCTCTTTGGATTTTTTGACATTGTCCGAGAGCTGCTCGTTGAGTATCTTCAGCTGCTCTTCATAGGAGGCAACTTTCTGCTCATTGTCAGCCATAAGCGTGTTGATCTTTTCAAGATTCTCTTCCGCTTCTGTCAGTTTTTTTTGTACTTTGGCAACTTTTTTGTCTGCCGCATCGATCTGAGGCTGGTAACTGTCAATCTTTTTGTCGATCTGAGAGAGCTCTACCAACTCCTGTATATGTTTGTTCACACTTTATCCTTGCATTTCGAATGGATTTTTAGAATTTGTGATTATAGCCAAAAGAGGTAAAACTTTCAACTCATCACCCATCACCTCTGCAAAAAACCGCTCACTTTCATAATGGCCGATCTCGATCAGCATCAGGTTCTGCGCTTCCGCTTTCATCGCATCATGGTATTTGATATCTCCGGTCAGAAAGCAGTCACTCCCTACACTGTCCATCAGGGAAGCACCCGCCCCTGTCGTCAGCGTAACGCTTCGTATCTCCTCTTTGGGCGCCACGACTTTGAGCACTTCAAGGCCGAGTTTCTCCCTGAGCCTCTCGTACAGCGCCTCTTTTGTCCAGTGCCCCTTTGCCGTACAGAAAAAGGCTTCCTGCTTCTGCACTTCGAAGCCAAGAATCTTTTCGAAGACATAACGGTTAAGATGGGTCTGGTCGAAGTTGGTATGCATCGCGATGAGCGACTGCTTTTTCTCGATCATCATTTCGATCAGCTTCGCCGGATAACGGGAGAAATCAAGAGCGTTCAAGCCACCGAATATCAAAGGGTGATGCACGACAAAGAGCACCCCTTCGTCACTCTCCCGAAGCAAAGCCTCGTC
>JAOZOG010000029.1:4824-6060 GCA_029933395.1 Sulfurovaceae bacterium
ATATAGTTCTGGCGCTGGGCCTGTGAAATCGCCTTGCGGGCATCGAGGACATTGAAGGCATGCGAAGCGATCATACACTGGTCATAAGCCGGCAGAGGGAGTCCTGCCTCCAGGCAGCTGCGGCACTCCTGGCTCGCATCGTCGAAATGGGCAAAAAGCCGCTCTACATTCGCCACTTCAAAATGGTATTTCGAGAATTCATACTCACTCTCTTTGTGTACATCGGCATAGGTCGTGACGCTCTCACCTTTTTGGCTCCATACGATATCGAAGACTGATTCGACACCCTGCAGATACATCGCCAGACGCTCCGTCCCATAGGTGATCTCTACAGCGACCGGATCACAGGCGATCCCGCCTACCTGCTGGAAATAGGTAAACTGCGTCACCTCCATTCCATCGAGCCAGACCTCCCATCCCAGCCCCCAGGCACCCAGGGTCGGAGACTCCCAGTTATCCTCCACGAAGCGGATATCATGATCCTGAAGCTTCAGTCCCAGATACTCGAGAGATTTGAGGTAAAGCTCCTGAATATCATCCGGACTGGGCTTGATCAGGACCTGAAACTGATAGTAGGCGCCCAAGCGGTTGGGATTCTCGCCATAGCGCCCATCGGTCGGTCGGCGGCTTGGGGCCACATAGGCGGCGCTCCAGGGCTTGCTGTCGAGGCTTCGCAGCAGCGTCGCCGGGTGAAAAGTTCCTGCACCCGCCGGGATGTCGTAGGGCTGTACGATATTACACCCCTCTGCTGCCCAAAACTGCTGCAGCTTGAGGAGAAGCTCGCTGAAAGTGATTGCGTCTTTGTTCATCTATTTGATTCCTAATGCTTTTTCTATTTTGGCCTGATCGAACCCGCAGATCCACTGTGAACCACCGATCAGAACGACAGGTACACCGCGACAGCCATGCTGTTCACAATCTTTTGCCGCACGCTGATCTTTGGTGATATCGATCGCTTTGAATTTGATCTCGTTTTTTCTAAAGTAGCTTTTGGCTCTCGTACACCAAACACACGAGGGCGACACAAACAAGACAACCGATTTTTGCTTTTTCTTTGTTTCCATATTTTTATCTCCTTTTGAGTGTAGTGCAGTTTCAAGCCGGAATGATACCATTCCGAACTTGTTTCAGAGTCCAAAGCTTATCGGACAGAACCCTGAAAGAAATCCGGAACGAGAATCCTTCTATCTACGCTTCATCACCAATTCCCGTAGGTCGGGGTCTCCTGACTCCGAC
>JAOZOG010000029.1:6160-17245 GCA_029933395.1 Sulfurovaceae bacterium
GACTCCGACCTACAAAATCACCTCGATCTCCCTGGAGTCGAGCTCCACCTTCTTGGCTTTGGAGATGCGGTCCTCCTGCAGCTTGATCTTGAGCTCATCATCATCGAGTGCCATGATCTGGATCGCCAGATAGGCTGAGTTGATCGCACCCGCTTTGCCGATCGCCACTGTCGCGACCGGCATCCCTGCCGGCATCATGACCGTACTCAGAAGTGCATCTTCTCCACGCAGTTCACCGCTTGCCATCGGGACACCGATCACCGGCTTGGTCGTCGCACCTGCCAATGCTCCGGCAAGATGTGCCGCCATCCCTGCCGCAGCGATAAAGACCCGTGCACCCTTCTCTTCGGCTTCGGCAATATATTTCTTGGTCCGCTCGGGACTTCTATGCGCAGAAGAGATGATCAGCTCATAGGGAACACCGAACTTCTCCAGTGTCACCTCACACTCTTTCATCACCTCATAGTCACTCTTGCTTCCTATCACGATCGATACAAATTTCATTCATTTTCCTTTACAGTATATTTGACTTTCAGATCTGCGGGCGTGGAATCATCGGTCAATCCCTTTTTTGCCAATGCCTCGTCGATTCTCCGTCTGAGAATCGTATAGCCGGGCAGCTTCGCGGGCAGAAGAATCTCATTTAAATCCCCGCTGTGAATGCACTCGAATATTTTTCCCGACTTCGATACAATTTTTTTGAACGTCAGCCAGTATGTTCCGTCTGATTTCGAAATTTTACCATATTCATTGTCTACCGTCTCGACTCTGGCTCCGACAGGCAGCACGATCTCGACTCTGTCACCGATACAACTCTTGTCTTTGCAGCGCCATGTCGTCCCATCTTCGCCAACCAGTCCGGCTACCTGATGGGTACCGTACTGTATCGAAAACCCCTGTGCCTGTGTATCACTCTTCTCAAAAGGGCGTGAGATCAGATAGGCATCGGTAAAGCCCCGATTCTGCGTCGTATTGAGCTCAGCCTGGTATTTTTCCGCATCAAATGACCCGGCATAATAGTCATCGATAGCCTGACGATAGGCCTTGGTCACCACAGCGGCATAATAGGGAGACTTGGTGCGCCCCTCGATCTTGAGCGAGTCGATTACCCCCGAGGCAAGTATCTCGTCGACGTGCGAAGCCATATTCATATCTTTGGCGTTCATAATGTAGGTCCCCACCTCACTCTCCTCTTCGAGCCTGAATGTGGTATCGGTTTCCGGATTGTACGCATAGATCTCATAGGGGAAACGGCAGTCGTTGGCACACGATCCGCGGTTGGGGACCCTGCCTGTCTGGAGAGCCGAGATGAGACAGCGTCCGCTGTAGGCGAAACACATCGACCCATGCACGAAGACTTCGAGTTCCAGATCAGGAATCACCGACTTGATCGCTTCACAATCCCTGAGACTGATTTCACGGGCAACGATAATGCGACTGACGCCCAGATCGTAATAGACCTGCGCATCCAAAGCATTCATCACATTGGCCTGTGTCGAGAGGTGAACCGGGATATCGGGTGCGATCTTTCGTGCCAGCTTGACGACTCCGGGACTGGAGACGATGAGGGCATCGGGTTTCAGCTCGGCAAGTTTGGCGATATGGTTTTCATAGAGCTTCAACTGGGAGTTGAAAGGGAAACTGTTGACGGTGCTGTAGACTTTTTTGCCCCGTGCATGCGCATAGGCGATCCCCTCCGCATAAGAATCCATATCGAACTCTTTGCCCGACCGGATACGCAGCGAGAAGGTACTGGTGCCACCATAGACAGCATCGGCACCGTAATTGAGAGCAATCTTCATCTTTTCCAGATTGCCCGCCGGCGCCAAAAGCTCTACTCTGTTCTCTCTTGCCATTATTTTCCTCAACATTTCATAAGTCTATTATTTTACCTTAATAGTAGTAAAAGAGAGTTTTATCCAAAACAAATCAAAGAAAAGCAGGATCTTATACATTGGTATTTTTATGCTAAAATCAGCCTATGAAAACGATACGTATTGACCTGCACAACCACACCACCCGCTGCAACCACGCCGAGGGAACCATCGACGAATATATCCAAAGAGCGATCGAACTCGGTATCGACATCTACGGCTTCAGTGAGCATGCCCCGATGGATTTCGACGAAGGCTACCGTCTCTCTTTCGATGAGATGGGAGACTACCGCTCCGATATACTGACAGCCAGAGAAAAATTCCATGATCAAATAGAGATCCTGCTGGGCTATGAAGTAGACTGGCTGCCGGGCCATATGGATGAACGCGTTTTGAACGCTGAGGTCGATTTCCTGATCGGTTCTGTCCATTTCATCGACAAATGGAGTTTTGACAATCCGGAGTTTATCGGGGGCTGGAAAGCGCGTAACGTGGATGAGATATGGCAGGCCTACTTCGAAGCGACGGAGGCGATGGCCCAAAGCGGCCTTTTCGATATCGCCGGCCATTTCGATCTCATCAAGGTCTTCAAGTATCTTCCCAAAAAAGATATTCGGCTGCTCGCCAAAAACGCCCTCTCGGCCATCAAAAAGTCCGATATGGTTCTGGAGATCAACAGCGCCGGACTGCGCAAACCGATCGGGGAGCTCTATCCTTCCAGAGTGCTGCTGGAGGAGGCCTTCACGCTCGATATCCCCATCACTTTCGGCTCGGATGCACACAGCGTCGATCAGGTCGGCTTCGGTTACGAAGAGGCTGTCACAATGGCAAAAACTGTTGGCTATAAAAAAGCTGTTACTTTTAAAAAGCGCGAGAGGGAATTGATTACTTTTTAATCAAAAACATTAGGGAACTTTAGTTCATGTTGGATACAATATTTGGATTCTAATTTTTAAATTGAAGGAGATACCTAATGGGTAAATTTGTAAACAATATCGACGAGTTTTTTTCTTACTGCAAAGAGAATGAGGTCGAATTCGTCGATCTGCGCTTCACGGACATCAAGGGGGCATGGCACCACCTGACCTACAGAATGAGCGCAGTCAATACCGAAAATCTGGAGCAAGGCTTCCCGTTTGACGGCTCTTCTATCGATGCATGGCAGCCGATCAATAAATCTGATATGATTCTCAAGCCGGATGTACCGACAGCGTTCCTCGACCCTTTCACGGCCGATCCTACGATCATTCTCTTTTGTGATGTCTATGATATCTACAAGGATAAACTCTACGAAAAATGCCCACGCTCCATCGCCAAAAAAGCACTCAAGCACATTTCTGATATCGGATTGGCCGATGCTGCCTACTTCGGCCCGGAAAATGAGTTCTTCATCTTCGACCATGTCGAGTTTAATGACAATATCAACGAAGCGGGCTACCGCGTAGACTCCGAAGAGGGTGAGTGGAACGATCCTTCAAGATTCGACGACTACGGCAACATGGGCCACAGACCAAGAACAAAGGGCGGTTACTTTCCGGTTATGCCTACCGACTCTATGGTAGACCTCAGGGCAGAAATGATGCAGATCCTCGAAGAGGTAGGACTCGAAGTCATACTCGGACACCATGAGGTGGCTCAGGCTCAGGGCGAGATCGGTATCGTCTTCTCCGATATCATTACGGCAGCGGACAACGTCCAGAAGTACAAGTACGTCGTCAAGATGGTCGCACACCTCAATGGCAAAACAGCGACATTTATGCCAAAACCGCTCTACGGAGACAACGGAAACGGTATGCACGTCCACCAGTCACTCTGGAAAGATGGCAACAACCTCTTCTACAAAGAGGGTGAGTATGGCAACCTCAGTGAAATGGCACTGTATTATGTTGGCGGCATCTTCAAGCACGCTGCAGCAGTCGCCTCTTTCACCAATGCGATGACCAACTCCTACAAGCGTCTGATTCCAGGATTTGAAGCACCAAGCATCCTGACCTATTCCAGCCAGAACAGATCGGCATCCTGTCGTATCCCATACGGTGCAGGAGAGAAAGCGACACGTGTCGAGATGCGTTTCCCCGACTCCACGGCCTGCCCCTACCTCGCTTTTTCCGCAATGATGATGGCAGGACTCGACGGTATCAAGAACAAAACGGTTCCGGTCGGCCCAATGGATGAAGATCTCTTCGAACTGACACTAAGCGAAATCAGAGAAAAAGGTATCCCTCAGATGCCGCACACACTCCGTGAAGCACTCGAAGGCCTCATTGCGGACAATGAATTCCTCAAGCCGGTCTTTACCGATGAGTTCATCGACACCTATCAGCACTACAAATTTGAGACTCAGGTTTGGCCGGACGAAGCCCGCCCAACTGCCTTCGAATTCAAGTCCACCTACTCCTGCTAGGCCGGACACATACCCGTCTCTCCTCCGGGAGTGTGCCGGGATATTTCCTCTTATTCCATTCTCTCAAATTCATTACTGCTCAAACGAACACAAACAAACTATATATTTTACTCACGATCCATTTCTCAGCGGATGATAGCGATTCATCGTCTCTGCCAGATTCTCTCTTTGGATGTGTGTATAGATCTGTGTGGTGATGAGCGAACTGTGGCCCAACAGCTCCTGCACAACCCGAAGATCCGCGCCTCCGATGATGAGTGCCGAGGCAAATGAGTGGCGCAGCACATGGGGGGAGATGCCCAGATATTTTTTGACGATCTTATAGGCAGAGATGCGGCTCAGTACACCTCCGCGATAGTTGAGCCATAGATTACTGCTCTGCATCCCTGCTGCTTCCAGGTAGGCTTCCAGTGCCTCCACTGCTACCGGAGCAAGCGGAACGACCCTCTCCTTCTCTCCTTTGGCAAAACGGATCTTCAACCAGCCATCCGCAATATCTCTACGCTGCACACTGAGTGCTTCACTGACCCGGCAACCGCTCGCATAGAGAAAAAGGATCAATGCGTAATCCCGCAGACCGGCAAGGGTCGTACGGTCGATCAGCGATACACCCTGCATGATCTCTTCGTAACTGAGATATTTCGGAAGATTTTTCGGTACTTTTGCCATAGGGATGCGAATCTTCATCGCCGTAAAATCGTTTCGGTGGCAAAAATGGTAAAAGCTGTTGATAGAGGAGAGTTTCCGGTTGAGTGTTCGCTTGTTTTCGAATGTAGAGAGAAATGAGAGAATATCGACTGTTTCCAGCCGGAGCAGTGTTTTGGAACTCTGCGTCTCGAGCTGCTTCAGGTCTGTGATGTAGGATTCGACTGTCTGGGTATCGAGTGCCTTGATGACACTCAAATACTCTTCAAATGCCGCAAGGATATCACTCACAACTTCAGTTTGTCGAGGGCAATTACCTTGTTGTCCGTATAGATTCTGTGACCGGAAGTGACGGCGAAGCTTTTGACTTTGCCGACATCATAGATACGATACCTCTTCAATGCAGCATCGAGTACGATCAATGAGCCTTTCTGATCCAGCGCATAGACACGGCCGCCAAATGCGGTAGCGGCACTGAAGTGGGCAAATTTGAATTTTTTTCTCGCAAGCTCTTTGAGCGATGGTGAGAACTTGACGATTTCCCCCGCCTTGGTAAAGACGTAGATCGCTTTATTGGCGACTGCCACTTCACTGATCCCTTCACTGAACTCACCCTCGCTGCTGCCGATGATCATCACTCTGCTTGGTGTCGCAGCGACCAGTGTGTTACCCATTCGTGAGAGGAAGATGATATTGTTGAGTTTGGTTTTGGAGCTGACGTAAATCACTCTGGCATTTTCCGGACTCTGCATATCGAGGATCAGCAATTTGCCGTCTAGTGTCGGGATCACCGCAAGACTGTCGACAAATATCGGACTGGCGATACGCGCATCGACCGCAAAGACATCGTCCGATTTGCTCTCTATCAGCTTCTCTTTGGTAGAGAGCTTGTAGATGCCAAAAGTATTGTCCTGGAGGAGATAGACAACCTTGCCGTTCTTGATCGCCGCCGAGACGACAGGTGCTTCAAAGTGAACCGTTCTGACCACTTTTTTGCTCTTCTTGCTGATCAGGGAGAGTGTCCCTGCACCGTTCGCTGCCAGAATCGTTGAAGCATTCTCTCCAAGATAGTGATTTCCGGCACCCAGATGAACCTGGCCGGGGCCTTTTTTGCTGACATAAGTCCCATTGTCGAACGTCATACCGTTACGCGTGAGATAGACAGCCTTGCCCTTATGCCCACTGATGGCACCGGCAGCCTTGTAGGTCTGCGCGGGTTCAAAATATTTCTTGCCACTGCATCCTGCAAAAAGAAGCAGAGCGACAGCGGCCCAGATCAACTGTTTCATCATTTGCCCTTGATTGTATAGTGCTTCAACAGATTGGCAACCTGAGCGACTGGAGAACGTGCATCGATCAGTTCCAGCTTGGCTTTTGCCTCTTCCCTTTTACCGGCCTTCAGTGCAATATAGGCATCTTCGATCAGAGACATCTCTTTATAATAGACCGATTCACTGGGCTTGGATGCCAGAACCTGACTGCTGTATCGGCTGATGTCGGCAATCAGGGGATTTTTGCTCCCGGCAAGCTCTTCCAATTTCCCGGCATCTTTGGATTTGATCGCCTCTTCATAACTGTAGAGCTCGAAAAGTGCAGGATTTTTACTGCGAAGCTGTGCGAGTGCCTCACTGTTTTTGGGGTCCTTCTGCAAGAGCAAAAAGGCTTCGTTGGCACTGTTGAGTTTCGCCTCATGAATAGCGCCCATAATCGCTTTCCCTGCAAAGAAAAGAACGATAGCACCCACTACAGCCCAGATTTTATATCGATGTTTCTTATAAAAAGTTTCAGCTTTCAGCACGCTTTCGAGTACTTTCTCGTCCCCGCTCAGCTCTTGTTTGACATAATTGACATTATCCTGAATATTCACACAGACTCCTGATATTGAAAGACAAAGGGGTAGCCCTCTATTTTGCGCTTATTATACCATCAGGAGTTGAAATTTGACAAAACGCTGCCTCTATCTCCCCACAAAACAGCCGGTAAATCGGCGAATAAAATGTGAATTTCTCTTTCCCTCTTGACCATATAAGCGTTTTATGCTATAAATAATACAAATTAACTCCGAATTAGGAAAAGCAATGGCACAAGAAGAGATCAACAAAGCTGTTTCGGGCGAATATACACTCGGTTTCGAGATCGATATCGAAACCGAAGTCGTACCGCCCGGACTGAATGAAGGGACGATCCGCTTCATCTCCCAAAAGAAAGAGGAGCCCGAGTGGATGCTCGATCTTCGCCTCAAAGCTCTAAAGAAGTGGCAGAAAATGACAGAGCCGCACTGGGGGCATCTGGAGTATGAACCGATAGACTATCAGTCGATCTCCTATTTCGCAGCACCCAAAAAGGGGCCGGAGAGTTTGGACGAAGTCGATCCAAAGATCCTCGAAGCCTATAAAAAACTGGGGATTCCACTCGAGGAGCAGAAACAGCTTGCCGGTATCGCTGTCGATGCAGTCGTGGACTCCGTATCGGTCAAGACGACCTACTCCGAAGAGCTGCAAAAACATGGTGTGATCTTCTGCTCCATCTCGGATGCGATCCGCGACTATCCGGAGCTGATCAAGAAATATATGTACTCTGTCGTACCGATGACGGACAACTTCTTCGCGACACTCAACTCGGCCGTCTTTACCGATGGCACCTTTGTCTACATCCCCAAAGGGGTCCGCTGTCCAATGGAGCTGAGTACCTACTTCCGTATCAATGCACTCAATACCGGGCAGTTTGAACGTACCCTGATCGTCGCGGACGAAGGCTCTTATGTCAGCTACAACGAGGGGTGTTCCGCTCCTACACGGGATGAAAACCAGCTTCATGCTGCCGTGGTCGAACTGATCGCAATGAAAGATGCGGAGATCAAATACTCCACGATCCAAAACTGGTACCCCGGAGACGAGAACGGCAAGGGCGGTATCTACAACTTCGTCACCAAGCGCGGTATCTGCGAAGGCGAGAATGCCAAAATCTCCTGGACACAGGTCGAGACCGGCTCGGCGATCACCTGGAAGTACCCCAGCTGCATCCTCAAGGGTGACAACTCAGTCGGTGAATTCTACTCCGTCGCCGTCACGACACTGGCGCAGCAGGCCGATACCGGCACCAAGATGATCCACCTGGGCAAAAATACCAGTTCGACCATCATCTCCAAAGGTATCTCGGCGATGAAGGGACAAAATACCTACCGGGGACTAGTCAAAATAGGCGCCAATGCCACAGGGGCAAGAAACTATTCGGAATGCGACTCTCTCCTGATCGGAGACCAGTGCGGGGCACATACCTTCCCCTATCTGGAGAGCAAAGAGACACAGGGGCAGGTCGAGCACGAAGCGACCACAAGCAAGATCAGTGACGATCAGCTCTTTTATCTCAGACAAAGAGGGATCAATGAAGAGGATGCTGTCAGTATGATCGTACATGGCTTCTGCAAAGAGGTCTTCAGCCAACTCCCTATGGAGTACGCCGTCGAGGCAAAAGCACTATTGGAATTAACACTGGAAGGAAGCGTAGGATGAAAACACTCGAAATCAAAAATATACATGCAAAAATCGGAAACAAAGAGATACTCAAAGGACTGGATCTGGATCTGGAGCCCGGAAAAATACACGCCATCATGGGCCCCAACGGCGCAGGCAAATCAACTCTGAGCAAAACCATCGTCGGACACTACGATGTCGAAGTCACCGAAGGGGATATCCTCTACAAGGGCAAGAGTATCCTTGATATGGAGCCTGAAGAGAGAGCACTTGAGGGGATTTTCCTGAGTTTCCAGCACCCTGTGGAGATCCCGGGTGTCAACAACGCCTACTTCCTCAGAACCGCACTCAACGCCAAGCGCAGACACGAAGGCAAAGAGGAGCTCAATGCTGCAGAGTTCCTCCGTGAAATGAAGAAGCATCTTGAGATGCTTGGGATGAAAGCCGATATGATCAGCCGATCACTCAACGAAGGCTTCTCCGGCGGAGAGAAAAAACGCAATGAGATTCTGCAGATGCTCATCCTCCAGCCCGAAGTGATCATCCTCGACGAGATCGACTCTGGGCTCGACATCGATGCACTCAGAGCGGTCAGTGAAGGAATCAATATGATGAAAGATGGCAAGCGCTCCTTCCTCGTCATCACCCACTACAGCCGTATCCTCGACTACATCAAGCCCGACTACATCCATGTCCTCAAAGAGGGCCGTATCATCAAAACTGCCGGCCCGGAGCTGGTCGCTCACCTCGAGGAGCATGGCTACGACAGCATTGTAGAGGAAGCGTAATGAAACTGAGCGAACTCAAAGGCAAAACACGGGAAGAGACGGCAACCCTTCTGGGTATCGACCCCGAAGCCGCCGCACTCGAACACTTTCTTGCTCTGGGGCTGCCGGACAAAAAGAGTGAAGAGTACCGCTACTTCCGGGTAGAGAAACTGCTGGAGCGTGACTACAAGATCCTCGATTATGTACCCAAAGCGATTCAAGAAGCGGAAAAGATCGTGATTTCGGACGGTGTCGTGACCCATGCCCCCAAAGGGTTGAGGATCTATAACGAACGCTGCCAGACAATGGACCCGGTGCATTTCGATCCACTCTACTATCTGAGCCACCTTCTCTCTCCGCACGTCATCAAAATAGATCTCGACGGGGACACTGATATCGAGATAGAGCACCGTTTCACTCAGAGCAATACACTGATCAATTACCGCATCGTCCTTGCCAATCAAGCCAACCGTCATGCCACGGTTTTTGAAAGCTTCCGGGAGGAGGAGATAGAAGATACTCTGGTGCTCTACGGCTACGATATCCTTGTAGCGCCGGACAGTACCCTGCGCATTCTCAAAAATCAACTGATGCAAAAGAACCGCTACGCGATGGTCGCATCGCACAGGATTCAGCTGGCACAACGTGCCAATGCCCTCATCAAGAGCTTTGACCTGGGTGGCGATATGGGACTTCAGCTGATCAAAGCCGATCTGGACAGATATGCCCACATCGACGCGGGACACCTGCTCTACCTGAACCACGAAGCACAACGCGGAACCGTCTCCAAGATCATCCACAAAGGAGAGCACTCCACCTCGCATCAGGAAGCCAAAAATATCCTCGACGGCAACGCCAGAGGAATCTTCGATGCACTCATCAAGGTCGAACACTCCGCCAAATATACCAAGGCACACCAGAACTCCAAAGCGATTCTCCTGCACGAAAAAGCATATATGGTGGCCAAGCCGCAGCTGGAGATCTACATCGACGAGCTGGAAGCCTCCCACGGATCGACCACCGGGCAACTCGATGAGAAACAGCTCTTCTATCTGCGCTCACGCGGCATCAGCTACACCGAAGCCAGAAAGATGCTTGTCATCGCCTTTGCCAATACGCTGATCGATCAGGTCAAAGATCATCGGCATCAGGATATCATCAAGGCATCGTTCGAGGAGGTATTCTACAGCGGAAGCTGAGACCGTAGGGTCGATCCTATCGACCAAACAAATCAAGGACACCTCTAAAGAAAAAGCAGAAGATGATCCATCTTGTAAAATAACAATATATGTCAAGGTCGATAGGATCGACCCTACAGATAAAGGTAAATTATGGAAGAAACAATCGCACGATACAAAGAGGATTTCGATCTCTTTATGACGCCCAATGAAAAACTGGAGTATATCTTCGACCTAGGCAAAAAACACACGACACTCCCGGAAGAGGAAAAAAACGATGAAACCTTCATCGTCGGCTGCGCTTCTCCTGCCTGGCTGATGGGAGAGTGCAAAGAGGGTAAACTGATCCTACGAGGTGAAGGAAGTTCAGAGATGGCCAAAGGAATGCTGACACTGCTTCTGGATATCTTCAACGACAGAGAAGTCGACGAGATACTCGCATTCGACCCCGCCAAACTGAACGAACTAGGCATCATCGAACTCCTCTCACCTGTACGACAGCAGAGTCTGGAAGCGTTTATCAAAAAAGTATACAGTTACGCACAAAAATGCAAAGAAAACGAAAACCAATAAACAATAAACCGAGAGGGGCATCCTGAAAGACGCCAGTTCCTTGCGCTTTTTCTTTTTTGGTTACTTTCCTTTCTTTTTGTCGCAAAACAAAAAGAAAAAAGTAACAAGAAGAGATACAATAGGTCAAAATATATACACAATAAATAGGAGAAAAAATATGGAAAATCCCAA
>JAOZOG010000581.1 GCA_029933395.1 Sulfurovaceae bacterium
ACCCATCTCCTCGATGTCCGCTTCGGACATCATCGAAGAGGTACTGAAGCTTCCTGAAGGGGCGAAGCTTGTCATCATGGCACCGCTTGTGAAAGAGAAAAAGGGAACCTTTGCCGATATGCTAGAGTCTCTGCGCCACAAAGGGTATGTCCGTGCCATGATAGACGGTGTCATGGTGCGTCTGGATGATGAGATAGAACTCTCCAAGACCAAAAAACATACTATCAAAGTGGTCATCGACCGGGTCGTGGTCAAAGAGGAGAACCGCGACCGTATCGGGCAGGATGTGGAGAAAGCGCTCAAAGAGAGTTACGGCGAGATGGAGATAGAGGTACTGAACTTCGAAGAGCTGGAACTTGAGAGACAGCACTGGCACTACTCCGAACATCTGGCCTGTTTTGACTGTAAGCTCAGCTTCGAACCGCTGGAGCCGGTTACCTTCTCGTTCAACTCCCCCAAAGGGGCCTGTCCGGCCTGTGACGGGCTTGGTATCCGCTATGCCATAGACCTCAAGAAGGTCATAGACCCCGAACTGAGCATCGAAAAGGGTGCGGTGAAGATCATGTACGGGTTCAACAAAAGCTATTACACCAAGTTCCTCAATGCTTTCTGCGAACAGAACGACATCGACATCAAAGTACCCTACGGAGAGCTTGCGGAGCATCAGCAAAAGGCCATACTCTACGGGCTTGGAAGCAGCGTGGACTTTACCTGGAAGCGTCACAAGCTCAAACGTGAATGGCCCGGTGTGGTGAAGTTCGCCCACGATATGTTCAAAGATGAGAAAGATATGTCCGAGTATATGACCGAAAAGGTGTGTGACAAGTGTAACGGGCACCGTCTGCGTCCGCGTTCACTGGCAGTGAAGATAGAGGGCAAGAACATCGCCGATATCATCGATATGCCTATTGAACAGTCCTATGCCTATTTCGCGGATGAGAAGAACTTTTCCCATTTGACAGACCAGCAGAAGATGATCGCGGAATCGATCCTCAAAGAGTTGCAGGAGAGGCTCTTTTTCCTTTACGATGTAGGGTTGGGATACATTACGCTCAGCCGTGATGCCCGTACCATTTCGGGAGGGGAGGCGCAGCGTATCCGTATCGCTTCGCAGATCGGTTCGGGGCTGACAGGGGTGATGTACGTCCTCGATGAACCCAGCATCGGACTGCATGAGAGAGATACCATGAAGCTCATCCGTACGCTGAATTCGCTGAAAGAGAAGGG
>JAOZOG010000582.1 GCA_029933395.1 Sulfurovaceae bacterium
CTCGAGCCTTCCTTTGAGAAACTTCTCGTTCGAGCGTTGTACCACGTAATCGGCAGCCAACCCTTTGCGTACCAGCTGCGTCACCGCATCGACGAACATGGCGATATAAATCTCCAGCAGGTTCATCCGGTCCGTATCCAGATGGGCCGCCGGTAGCCGCTTGAAGGGCGAATGACGCAGACGGCGAAGCATCTTCAGCAAAACGTCACGGCTCGTCGCCACATCATCGGCGATTTTTGGCAACACCTCCACTACCGTACCACTTCGGGTCTCGATGACGCCTACGTAGTGCCTCGCCCGAAGCTCTCTGCCCCCTTTGGCCAGATCGAGGTAGCGGTGCCTCTCCTCTTCGTAGGCGAAAAGCTTCAAAGCTTCAAAGTCTTTAGACGACACATAGACTGTCTTGCCCACCCGTCTACCAACCTTCTCTTCATCCGTGGTCGGCCGCAACCTTTCGTGCTCGAGCACGGTGATGGGTTTAGACGCTTTCATAGATACGCCTGTAAGCGTCCGAGCTTTCGAGAGCCGCATGGTCGATGCCGTAGCGTCGCACCGTCTCCAGCTCGATCACATCCTCGATATCGTCGACGTTGGAAAAGAGTTCCGGTTCGATTCCCTTTTTCTCGACGAAACCGTTGCCGTTGAACAGCAGGTCGATCTTCGCCCAATCGTCGTAAAAATACTCCTGAAGAAGCGGTACGATGCGGTCTTTCATCGCCTTTT
The DNA here is from genome assembly GCA_029933395.1 of Sulfurovaceae bacterium. Lineage (GTDB taxonomy): Bacteria > Campylobacterota > Campylobacteria > Campylobacterales > Sulfurovaceae > SZUA-451. The sequence goes on from JAOZOG010000582.1 coordinate 724, forward strand.
TCAGGGCCTCGAAATCCTCCACACCCAGCAGATAGGTATGGCCGATGGTATGGTCGCGGTCGTAGAGCACTTCGATCCTGCGATTGATCGTCTTAAGCATCTTCGCCAGGTCGATGCCATCGACATCACGATTCAGTTCATCATACTCAGGCATCATCTCCACAAATCGAAAACGGCGTCGAAGTGCCGTGTCGAGTAGCGCGATAGAACGGTCCGCCGTGTTCATCGTGCCGATGATGTCCAGGTTCGCAGGCACTCCAAATTCGTCGCCACTGTATGGCAGCCGCACCTTCATTTCATCCTCGGCCCCCAGGCGTTTGGAGGGTTCGATGAGAGAGATAAGCTCGCCGAAAATCTTCGAAATGTTTCCCCGGTTGATCTCGTCGATGAAAATGGCATAGCGTTTGTCCGGGTCGTCTTCGGCCTCCTTGCAAAACTCTTTGAAAACGCCGTCTTTGATGCGGTAAACGATCGTTCCATTCTCGGTGGTTTCGGCGGTGATG
>JAOZOG010000583.1 GCA_029933395.1 Sulfurovaceae bacterium
TCAGTAGAAAAAAACTGACGAAATTGAAGCGAAGCTTCGTAAAAAAGCTCTCTTTTGGCAGATAGATCAACCCCGATATCACCAGCAGCAATCCGACGGGAACGTTGATGAAAAAGACCATCCGCCAGTTGTAGTATTCGGTCAGGTACCCGCCGATGGTGGGGCCGAGTGCGGGGGCGAAGCTCACACCCAAGCCGAAGATTCCCATCGCCAGCCCCTGTTTTTCGGGCGGAAAGTAGCTGAAGATCATGATATGGCTGGTCACCATGATCAGCGCCTCGCCGACGCCCTGGATGACCCGAAAGATGATGATCTCGTCGAGGTTCGTCGAAAGTCCGCAGGCCAGGGAGGCCGCCGTAAAGAGCGCGACGCCTGCCAGAAAGACGGCCTTCGCCCCGAAATTTTTGATGAGCCACTCGGTAATCAGCAGCGCGATCGCCGCCGCGACCATGTAGCTGGTGATGATCCACTGCACCCCGTACATATCCGTCGCCAGCGGCCCCGTGAGCTTGGGCACGATGACATCGACGACCGTCGTATCCAGAATCGCCATAAACGCGCCGGTCATGACGATGATTGAAAAGATGGCTCTTTCTTTGGGGGTGATGTCCCAGGGGTTCTTGGCATTTGGGCATTGAGATTCGCTTCGCGAATCGGCATTGGGCATTGGGCATTGGGGTTCAGCCATCGTTCTCTCCCGTCGCCTTGATAAAATTGTTGAGTTGTTTACCCGTTTGGTGCATCGAATTCATAAAAAGTTCGAATTGTGTTTTGTCGATGAAGTCTCTTTTGTGAAGCAGGTAGAGCCAATGTTTGGCTTCCCATAGGGAGCCTCTGGCGTTGTAATAAAATTTTATCTTATCTTTGTAGTGAAACCTTCCAAAACCTTCGGCAATATTCGCCCCGATCGAATCGACTGAGCGTATAAATTGCGAACCCATGTCGTACCGAAATTCTTTGGGTAAGCGGCAATAGATTTCCCATGCCATCCGGCTAAGCTCCAAAGCACTTTGGTAAACTCTTAAATCTCCCAGTTTCTCAACCAAACTACACACTCCTTCCAATGCCGATTCGCAAAGCGAATCTCAATGCCCAATGCCCAATGCCCAATGCCTAATGCCCGCTATCGCGGGCGATGGCGACAGTCGCCCCCATCCCCGCCCGCAACCCTTCGATATCGTCAAGCTTGATGCGCACGACAAACCGCTGGTCGAGTTTCGTAAA
>JAOZOG010000030.1 GCA_029933395.1 Sulfurovaceae bacterium
AAAAAACTTCCCTGGGAGAAACCGAAATCCACCAAAGAGGATCCGGGATGCGATGCATTGATTCGCAACCTGATGGAGAGTCCCAGCTACAAGCTGGCGGAAGAGGATACCGATTTTCTCAAAGGTGAGGAGGCACGTCCCGTACGTCTGCATCTGGAGTATCTCAAGGCAGAAGTGATGATGCAGAAGATGGGCGTGAAGCAGACGATCGTCGTCTTCGGCGGTGCACGAATCAAGGAGCCCAAAAGCGCTCTAAAGAGACTCGAAAAAATTGAAAAGAAGCTCAAAGCCAACCCCAACGATGAGAAACTGCTATCCGACCTGAAGGCTGCCGAACGAATGGTGGAGCTGAGCCGTTTCTACAAAGATGCACGCAAACTGGGACGTATGGTGGGCAATGCGGGAGATGGCCCGAAAGACAACCGTGTCATTATGATGACCGGCGGAGGCCCCGGCATCATGGAGGCGGCCAATCGGGGTACCTATGATGTGGGCGCCAAGTCGATTGGGCTCAATATTCAGCTCCCCTACGAACAGTACCCCAATCCCTATGTCTGCCCGAAACTCATTTTCCAGTTTCACTATTTTGCGATCCGGAAACTCCACTTCCTCAAACGCGCCCACGCCCTGGTAGCCTATCCCGGCGGTTTCGGTACACTCGATGAGCTTTTCGAACTGCTGACACTGATACAGACACACAAATCCCCTGAAATGCCGGTCGTACTCGTCGGCAAAGCATACTGGGAACGGCTGATCGACTGGGAACTACTTATCGAGATGGGCTCCATTGCGCCCGATGATCTCAAACTCTTCAGCATCGTCGACAATGCCAGGGAGGCCTGGGAGTACATCATCCAGTGGCACACCACACGTAAAAGCTATCTTTATCGTCTCTACAAAGATGATAAAGGAAAGAAAAAGTCGGAAAAAAAGAGACGCTGAAAACTGTCAGTTATCAGCCAATATCTGCCGCAGCGCATCGACACTTCGGACTGCTTTCTTGTGGTCGCTGAATCCCCAGTTGACCATCAGATAATCGACACCTGCCCTCTGAGCGGCCATCTCGTCACGGCTTCCGTCACCGACAAAGAGTGCTGCTTCTTTCTGTATGTCTAAAACTTCCAAAATTTCCAAAAGCATATCGGGATAGGGTTTCCCATGTGCGACATCGTCATAGCAGGCGATCGTATCGAAAAAATCAGAGATACCCAGATGTGTCAGTGATTCGATCGTCGATCCCCGATAGGCATTGGTCGCTACGGCGAGTTTGCTACCCTGCGCTTTCAGATCCTGCAGCATCTCCAGGATGCCATCGTAGAGGATGAGTTCTTTTTCGTGATTTTTCGTATAGTATTCCGAAAACCACGTTTCATGATCCGCTTCAAAATGGTCTGTTTTATAGAAGTATTGTGCAGGGTTGAGATGGTGATCGTTGATCTTTCGGATGATCAGCTCAGGATCCATCGGTGGGAGATAAATCCTCTCCCGTACATAGTTGATCGCATTGGCGATCGTACGGGAGCTGTCGACCAGCGTCCCATCCATATCGAAGATGATCAGGGATTTTCTCATCGGTTCCTGCTGGAACGGTCGGTATCTTTGATCGTACGCAGATAGATCGAGAGACTGATGAGCAATGCAGAGATACCGGCGATCAGGTAGATGGCATTGATCAGCTTGCTCGGATCGATGATAGCGAATTTGAAGACCAGCATCAGCGCCTCGATCGCCAGGGCGATGATAATCGATCCGAGGAATCGCACCATCGTTTTGTGGATATCGTCGGGGGCATTTTTCTTGTGGTGCCCCAGCACCTCCTCCTCGAAGATCGCTTTGACCAGATCGAAGATCGCCAGTGACAGTGTCAGGAGGATCGTCGCCTCGAAGACCTCTTTGATATCGATTTTGTCGAAGTGGATACCATGCATCAAAAAGCCGCCGACTCCCTTGACGAAGAGCAGAAGCGCTACAGCAGTCAATGCCACGGAGAAGCCGGCGTAAACTACTTTCGTTGCCTTTCCGAATGCCGAATCTATCGAGCTGGGATGGACCGCTTTGAGGACATTTTCCAGTGTGATATCGACACAGAGAATATAGCGCAACTCTTTCTTTTCGTTGTAGATCGGATAGGAAGCAGTGACGACCATCAGGTTTTTATTGAGTGAGGGATAGGGATCGGTCAGGACACAGCGCTTCTCCTTGACAGCCCGATAGTAGTAGGCGCGGTCCAGCCGGCTCTTCCCCTGGCCCTTGTTGCGGTACTCACGGTTAGGGCTGATATTCTTGACGACCTGCTTCCCTTTGGCGTCGAGAATATAGATCGCCTCGTACATCGGGATATCTTTTTTGATGCGCTTGATCGACTCTTCGACATTTTCGAGTGAGACCTGCGGCATACGGTTTGGGATGGCCCGGGAAAGCACATAGCAGAAGTAGGCACGTGCTTTGGTGCGTATCTCACTAAATTCCTGTATCTCCTGAATCACCATAGGATACTCCTTTTATCTTGTCGTTTAAAGTATTTTGGCGATCTCTTCACCAAACTTTACCTTCTGGTTGATAGAAACTTCGGGTTTGATGGCTCCTTTTTGGCTGAAGGTCAGGATCGTCGAACCCATCTCGAACCAGCCGAAAAGCTCCCCCTTTTTCATCTTCAGATCATCATACCGGTAGTGCTCCGGTTCGCGAATATGGCTGTTGGTCTGCACATGCTCTTCAAATGTCACGACCATCTTGCCTACATTGAGTGCACCGACCAATACCAGCATATGGAGATGGCCTTTGGTATCGAAACACTCAATCACGACCCGTTCATTTTCAATGAAGAGGTCTTTCTTGTGGCGCAGCAGAGGCATATTGACAGGGTAGATTTTGCCGGGGATATGCGTCAGACTTTTGATCGTCAAATCCATCGGCATATGATAGCGGTGATAATCTTTGGGAGAGAGGTAGAAATTAATGAACTCCCCCTCTTCGAGATCACTAACCCTATCAGCATAATCCGATCCAAGCAGTCCGTCGATGGCATACTTCATCCCTTTGATCTGATAGGCCTGCCCCTCTTTGATCGTTCCAAAATGGGTCACCAGTGAATCGGCAGGCGCGATCATACTATCCTCACCCTCTGCGATCTGCCGCTCTTTCACAAAAGAGCGGGTAAAGAGTGCATTGAGTGTCGGATAGGTTTCGGGAGGGTTGAATTCGCTCATATCCAATCCCATCAATGACACATAGCTTTTGTTGATGATTTTTTGTATCGAAGGTGAAAATCTTTTGCTGGCGAACTTGCCAAAGGCAGAGGAGATGACAGACGTATAGTGTCTACTCATTCGTATCGCCCTTGTAGTGCGCCAGTGCATCCTTCATCAATTCGATATGGTAATTCTCCTGATTGTTGATGAAATCAAAAAACTTCGCCAGCTTTGGACTGTTGGAGGCGACTGCCTCGGAGAGTTTGCGACACTCCTCTTTGGCCGCCAACTCCTCATCGATACCGGCAAAGAGAAATTTCTCGATATCTTCCACCTGATAGAGCTCTTTACTGATCACCCTGGGAACACCCAGTATCCCCATCTTTGCCATCATATCCCCAAAAGATTTGAGGTGGAAGAAGCTCTCGTCGACCAGAATCTGGAAGATTCGGTTGAGATAGGCATCCTCACTGTGTGCCTTGAGGTAATTGTAGATCATGATCAGCTCATACTCTTTGTAACTCTCCTCGAAGAGAAAAACCGTCAAGGCATCTGTCGCCTCTTCGCTCAGAGAGATATTTTCATACTTTCTCTCCATATTGAAAGCGGTGATCTCCTCATCGGGAAGATGCGCGATCACATCACGCATATAGTACAGGTCACTACTGATACGCTGTCCCAATGCGTGATCGATGCCGATCAGCTGAAGATCGATCTGATTGAGACGCACGACGATATTGTTCAGGATGACACTGAGTTTGTCGACTTTGACCGGAATCGTATCACGGTCATAGTCATACGCTTCACCCTCCGCGATCAACTCTCTCTCGAGCCAGGTAAAATGCCTGAACAGAATATCGGAAAAGTCAAAAAGCTTCTGCTTATTCTCCCCGCTGCTCATAAATCCTGCCATCAGGGTCGTCAACCACGCCTCGTGTGTCTTGATTGCCAAAGTTTTCATTCTTCCTCCTCTTTTGGTGCGCAGCTGTTTTCGATCTGATAGGTGATCGCAGGATAATCTGCCTCCTTTTTTCGTTTTTCATAGGTCTCTATCGCCGCCTTAAGTGCGATCGCTACCATCTCCGTACAGGCGGCATCTTCCGGCGGCACATTCTCGAGTAGCTGCATCGTCACTTCGATCAGCCTCTCCACCTCTTGAAAATCCAGCCCCTTGGCCTCCTCTGTCAGCATCGAGCCGGCCACGATCGTCGTCGTACATCCGATCGCCTGAAACCGGATATCGCCGATAACCTCTTTTCCATCTTTTCGTTCGATTCTCAGATAGATGACAACTTTTTCCCCATTTTCCGGATTCTTTCCGATACCTTCGCTGTCAGCCTGCTGCATAGGGCCATAATTCTTTGGCTCCATCATATGCTCGATCAGCTGCGCATCCACACTCTTCATTCTCTCCCTTTGATATCATTAAGATGATTGAACCCGTGTATATTGAAGAATACATTATCCGGGTTTAAGACTATATGGAAGATAATATACCATATCTTACATAATAAAGGCTCTTGAGATGGAGAGAAGAGATTTTTATAAAACTGTGTTCCGCCATATTGGGCATAGTCAGTCTGTAGCAAGAGACAGCGGAAAGCTCAAATAAATGGCTGTCTACATCCTCTTCGATACCGAAACGACCGGCAACCAGGAAAAAGACCGTATTATCCAGATCGGCGGGATGATCGTACATGGCAAGTCACAGATCGAAGTCTATGACGAACTCTGCTCGACAGATATCCCCATCTCGATCGAAGCGATGGAGGTGCACAATATCACACCGGGAGTGATCGCTGACAAAGCACCTTTTGTGGGGACAAGCTTCTACAGCAAAATCAACGAATACAACAGCCCTGAAAACTACCTGATCGCACACAATATCACCTTCGATCTTGGTATGCTGAAAAAAGAGGGTTTCGAGAACCGCTACACACTCATCGATACCGTTCGATGTGCCAGGCATCTTTTTGCCGACATACCCTACCATCGCCTTCAGTATCTCCGCTATGCATTGGGGCTCTACGAAGAAGAGGATGCCGAAGCGAAAAAGCTGGGGATCACGATCAAAGCGCACGATGCAATCGGGGATGTGCTCATCATGAAACTCCTGCTCTCCAAACTGGTGCAGGAGGCCAGAAAACAGTTCCCCGAGACCGATATCATGCAGAAGCTGGCGGAGTTGACCGAGACACCTGTCCTGATACAGACCTTCAAGTTCGGCAAATACAAAGGCAGAGAGATCGAAGAGATCGTCAATGAAGATGCCGGCTATCTCAAATGGATGCGCAAAAATCTCGACCTCGATGAAGATATGACCTACACCCTCGACTACTACCTCAAAGGATAGTACCCCGCAATGTTCAAAAAAATCACGCTTGGTTTAATTTTTCTGCTGACAGCCACACATGCCTTCATCAATATTTCCCCTCAGAATATCGGGGAGAAGAAGGGAGCGGATGGAGAGGTTTCGGTCGGTGCCAAATTCAGCAGCGGCAATACCGACAACCGTGCAGTGGGCCTCTCAGCAAAAGTGCAGTATGACAGTGCAGATTGGCTCAGCTTCATCATCGCCTCCTACAGCTATGGAGAGTCCAGGGGAGATGTCAACTCCAACGAAGGACTCCTCCACTGGCGCTACATCCATGCAATCAATGGGACACCCTATGATTGGGAAGTTTTCCTGCAGGGAGAGTTCAATAAATTTCAAAAGATCAAACACAGGGACCTGGCAGGCGGTGGCCTGCGCCGAAGATTTATGGGATATTTCGATACGTTCTATATCGGACTGGGACTCTTCTACTCCTATATGGAACCCAAAGAGATCACACTCGAAGACCTGACACGCAAACGGGTCAAAATCAACAGTTACATTTCACTCAAGAAGACCTTCAGTGAAAATCTCTTCGTCACCTATCTGGGATACCTTCAACCCAATACCAAAGAGTTCTCCGATTTCAGCTCCTTTCAGCTGCTGCAGTTCAATACACCGATCACCGATGCCCTGATCCTCTCTCTCGACCTGCTCTATCGATACAACGCCACGCCCTACAGCGAAATCGAAAAAGGTGACTTCAAGTCAATGATCAATCTCAACTACGCTTTTTAGCCACAATGAAAAGATTAATTGGCGCCCAGTTGTGGGAAATTACAAATTGGCTCGAAGCGGAGATATCCAAAGCAGAGATGGGCGATACGGTAGGGTTCGTCATACCAAACCCGGACAAAAGAGTAGATGCCGATAACGGAAATCCACAAAATACACCTCCCTATCACAGCTGGAAAGCCTGGAGCGATCTGGCCGAACTGCTCTACTGCCGTATGCTGACACCACAGCCTCTCAATGACAATGAAGTTCTACTGCGCTATCAAAAACTGGATCTCTCCGACTCTTTTCACCAGAGTAGAGAGGAAGACAAAAGAGAAAAATACGGCACCACTTCCCGATTCGCAACGATCCAAAAAAATGAAGCACCCTCCTTCTTATTCGCTTTCCGACGCGCTCTACTGCAGGCCAGGATAGAAGCGCGGCGTACGATACTCGATCTGGGAATCAACAGCGGTGATGAGTTCGATATGATCCGAAAACTGCTCGACAGTGATCATTGGCAGCAAATGCAGTTCATCGGTATCGACCACAGCCCCTCGGCGATCGAAAAGGCCCAGGCAAGGTTTCCCGAAGAAAATGTCACCTTCCACTGCCATGATATCAATCACCTGAACGAACTTCCGATCCCCAAAGCCGACCTCCTCCTCTCCATCGGCACCCTCCAGAGTCCCGGTATCGATTTCAAGCCGCTTTTTATGTCCCTGATCCAAAACTATCTTACAAAAGAGGGAGCCGTCATTCTCGGGTTTCCCAACTGTCGATGGATCGACGGAGAGATGATCTATGGTGCCAAGGCACCGAACTATGCTTTTCCGGAAATGTCTCTTGTCATCAAAGATATCTACTTCTGCAAAAAGTATCTGCAGCAGCATCGATTCCGGGTTACGATCACGGGGAAGGATTATCTCTTTTTGACGGCTACGAAAATTGGCGGAAGGTAAAGGACGCCTCGTAGCATGGGCATTCCTGCCCACGAAAACGATCAAATGTTTTTCAACGTGGGCAGGAATGCCCATGCTGCGAATGGCTGTTGCTTCGATGTGTGATCGTCGGGGGGGGTGACAAGGGTGCAAAAATAGTACCCAAAATCATACCTCACGATTCGGCATACGCGATCGGATCTTTCACGCCCGCCTCTTCAAAGCCCTTCAACCGCAGGCGACAGCTGTCGCAGACACCGCAAGCTTCATCTTCAGATTGATAACAGCTCCAGGTATGCTCCAATGGCACGGAGAGGTCGAGTGCTTTTTGTACGATCTGGCTCTTTTTCATCGCGACCAGCGGCATTTTGATCTTCACTCTGGTCTCATCGCGTGTTCCCAGATCGATCGCTCTTTCCATCGCCTGGATGTAGCTCTCGCGACAATCCGGATATCCGCTGCTATCCTCCTCAACTACGCCAATATAGAGTGCTTCGGCACCATGCTTCTCTGCGATAGCTGCAGCGATGGAGAGAAAGATACCGTTTCGAAACGGCACATAGGTGACGGGGACGCCCTCCTCTATACCGCCGGTCGGTACCTCTATCGACTCGTCTGTCAAGGCCGATGCACCGATCTGCTCAAAAAAATCGAGGTCGATCTCATAGTTTTTGACCGTTTCCAGATCCTTGGAAATCTTTCTGTAACACTCCAGCTCTTTCTTCTCTGTCCTCTGGCCGTAGTTGAAGTGGACTCCGACTATCTGATAGCCCTCCTCTCTGGCGATCGCGGCACTCAATGCACTGTCCATCCCCCCCGAAATAATACAAATTGCAATCTTTGGACGGCTCATCTTTTACCTTTCTTTTCTGCTGCACTAATTTTACCAACATTAGCTATAATTCCTCTATGATAATCAAGGTAGAGAACCAGACAGACTTTCCGCTCCCGATCGAAAAACTCGAGGAGATTGCACATACATTGACAAGCCGGGAGATCGAATTGGTCGTTTGCGACAATCCCACTATCCGGAAACTCAATGCCGACTACCGATCCAAAGACTATCCGACGGATGTTTTGAGTTTTCCACTAGAGGGCGATTTCGATACGCTTCCGCTGGGATCACTTGTGATGTCATCCGATATGATCTACCAAAAGGCGAAAGAGCTGGGCCATACGCCGCAGGAGGAGAGTATCCTCCTCTTCATTCACGGACTGCTGCATCTTTTGGGCTATGACCATGAGCTTGACGATGGAGAGATGCGGGCCTACGAAGCACGCCTGATCCGCACACTCGGTCTGCCCGAGAGCCTGATCGTCCGTACAGAAAAACAAGAGGAATAATATATGAACTTTGTCATCTTCGTCATCGCCATGGCTGCATTGATCTGGGGAGCCGATCTGCTCGTCAGAGAGAGTGAACGTATCGCACTGAAATTCAAAATTTCCGAATTTGTCATCGGCGCCACACTCATCGCACTGGGGACCAGCCTCCCCGAGATGGCAGCCAGTATCGCTGCCAGTGCGGAGGGAAAATCCCAGATTGCCATCGCCAATGTCATCGGCAGCAATATCCTCAATATCACGCTGGTTCTGGGTACGATTTTTCTTATCTCTTCCAAGATCAATCCCGACAGGGACTTCTTCGCCAAAGATAGCACCTGGGCGATCGTTCCGGTCTTTATCTTTCTCCTGATGATCATCGACGGTGAGATTTCACGCTTCGATGCTGTACTGCTGCTGCTTCTGATGGGTGCCTATATTATGTTCCTTCTCAAAGAAGCCAGAGGTATTATCGCTGCAGAGATCGAGGAACTCGAGGAGGAGCTCCGCGAAGAGGGAGGACAAGGCTTCAACTGGCTCAAGACACTTGCCCTTGTCACAGCAGGGCTGCTGCTGGTCATCATCGGTGCCAATTTCACGATCGAGAGTGCTTCGGATATCGCCAGAGGTTTTGGTATCTCAGAATGGATCATCGGTATCATTATGATCAGCCTGGGTACCTCCCTGCCCGAGCTGGTTGTCAGCATCTCCGCTTCCATCAAAGGCAAAGTCGATATGGCGATCGGAAACATCATTGGATCCAATATGGCCAACACCACGATCGTACTGGGCGCAGCAGCATTGACCAGCCCAATGAAGCTGGATACATCAGCCTACCTGTTCGATCTCGGCACCATGCTGATCGTAACGCTGATGCTTGTCTTTCTCACAGCCAACAAACTCTACAACAAGTCAGCCGGCATCACACTTTTTATCGTCCTGGGACTCTTCCTGGATCATACGATCTCTTCGATGCAGGTATAGGGATATCTTTGTCCGATATCAAGAGAAACAGCCATCGATAAATATTTTACCCGCTGCAATCACCCCTTCGGCATACCAAATTTTTGCGTGATCAACTCACCCTCATCGTTGAAGTAGAGATAGTAGAGTTTGTCTTTGGCGACAGGCAGTCCTGCGAGGTATCGCAGCGCCAGGGTCGCCTGGAGTGATCCGATATGCATCACGATCGGTGCGGTGATGCCGCCCGGTTTGTGGTCGGAGATACTGAAGACCTGGAAGCCTGCCTCTTCGAAAAAGCAGACTTGGCCGTTGAACTCTTCGACACTTCCGTAGATCCAGGGAGTTTTCTTCGATTTAGCGTAGGCATCTATTTCACTTCTGACAGGCAGATTGTCTGTCGCGTCGAGTATCAAATCGTAGCGGTTATCCAGTTTGGAGAATTCAGCAAAATCCATTTCAAATGCTGTGACGGAGACAAAAGGGTTTTTGGAACGTATCAATTCTGCTGTCACTTTAGACTTACTTCGCCTCTCGTCTTTCAGAGTGAAGGCGATCTGCCGATGGATATTGTGCAGTGATACCGTATCGAAATCGACAAGATGAATTTCGCCGATACCACTGCTGCCAAGAGCTATCGCGAGTGTCGATCCCAGCCCTCCGCTGCCGATAATGGCGATCTTTTTTTCAGTCAGTCTCTTCTGGATTACGCTTCCCCAAAGTTGGATTTGTCTATTGAAATAATCCGCTTCTTCCATCAGAGGTATCCGTGTGCTTTCAGTTCCCGCTCGAATCCCCAGCTTCTGCGATGTTCTGTTATGGCCTTTTTGCTGATCGATTCGATCAGCATCGACTCTTTGTCCTCCAGCACCATCTCCACTTCGCCTTCAGGGTTGACCAGCATACTGTCGCCATAGAATTTCCACTTGACCTCTTCATTGCGATATTCACCCAGACGGTTTGCGCGGAGAATATAGCAGCCATGCAAAAAGGCTTTTGTTTTGATGATCTCTCTCCAGCGGTTATGCGAACCGAATGTGGAGGCGGTCGGGAGGAGGACGATATCCGCTTTTTTCCTGGTCACATACTCCCAAAAGAGATCGAAATGCAGCTCAAATCCTGCCATAACCATAAATTTAAAACCATCTATTGTAAATGTCATCGGTGTTTTCAGCGGCTTGACGGGGTTGGAGAAGAACTTCTTTTCATTCCAGTGCGGATAGGGAAGCAGGATCTGCTGTTCGTAATAGCTGATATTTTTAGCCGTCACTTTGGCGATCGCTTTATAGTATTGCTTTTTCCTGATCTGCACAACCGGTACGATAAAAACCATACCATATCTCTGTGCAAAAGACTTCAGGAGTTCGAGGTGTTTGGCACTCTGCTCTTTGACCATGCTTGCCGGCATCGAAACCAGCTCTTTGAAAAAGTGGTTGACGACATATTCGCCCATCAGCATGACACGGGCACCTCTCTCGTTGGCATTTTTGAGATAAAACTCCAGACGTGTCGCGTTCATCCCCAGTGTGGGAAGCTGCAGTGCCCCTACGACGATCTCTTTCTCTTTCACGTGTCTGTCCCGATCGTCTCTTTGTCGATCACTTCGATCTTCATTTTTGCTTTTTCGATCAACTGCTGTGCCTCTTTGATATTTTTCAACCCCTCTTCATAGAGTTTGATACTCTCCTCCAGGGTAATATCCTGATCCATCAGCTTCTCCAGAATCTCTTTGGAGTATTCCAGTTTCTCTTCAAAACTTTTTGCTTTCATACTTTTTCATCCTTCTATTTCTATAGAGTCGATTGATCGACCGGATATGAACCGGCCCAACTTGATAAAATGGTCGATCAATCGAACCTACTGCAAAACCTCTTTGATTAAACCGTCGAATTTATCCAGCTCGACCAAAAACGCATCATGTCCGTAATTGCTCTCTATCTCGGTATAGTTGCATTCCTGGCCATTGCGCTGCATCATTCTATAGATATGCTCCATCTCTTTGGGGAAAAAGAGATAATCACTTTTGAAACTGATCAGATGCATCCTGGCTTTGATACGCAGTACCGCATCGTAGAGTGTATCATATCCCCTGGTGAGATTGAAGGTGTTGATCGCTTTGACAATATAGAGATAGCTCAACGGATCGAAATTTTTACTGAAATTCGTTGTGTTATACTCCATATAGCGCTCCACCTCGTAGCGTCCAAAGAGTTCGAAAAGCCCGTCATTGCTGACATAGTTTCTGCCGAACTTGTCTTCCATCGAGTCGGGGCTGAGATAGGAGATGTGGCCGGCTATCCGGCCGATCGCCAAACCGTCGAGCCCCTCCTCTTTGAATGCATCTTTGGCATAATTGCCATTTTCAAAACGTGGATCGCGCCGAATCGCTTCGACGGCGACTTTGTTGAAGGCGATCGTCCACGGCCGTGTCGCGTAAGTCGCTGCCAGTGCGATAATATCATCTGCCAGATTGGGATAGTCGATGGCGAACTGCAGTGCCTGCATCCCTCCCATCGAACCACCGACGATCGCCCGCAGATGGTAGATCCCCAGATCGGAGAGCAGATGCATCTGTGCGCGGATCATATCTTTGATCGTGACAACGGGGAACTTCAGGCGATAGGGTGCTTCGGACGGGTAGTTTTCACTCATCGGCCCTGTCGAACCAAAACAGCTGCCGATCACATTGGTGGAGATCACATAATATTTGCGTGTATCGATCGCTTTGCCGTCACCGATCAGGCCATCCCACCAGCCCGGCTTCCTGTCCCCTTCGTAAAACCCGGCTGCATGGTGAGAACCGCTGAGCGCATGGCAGATCAGCACGACATTGCTCTGGTCCTCATTCATCTCGCCATAGGTTTCATAAGCGATCTCGTAAGGTTCGAGGATACGGCCACTCTCCAAGTAGAGAGGACTGCTGAAGTGCCTGATTTCTGTTTCGATTTTCATTGACTGCTTTGACTTTCTAGGACTCGAGAGCCTGTTTGAGATCGGCGATCAAATCACCGGTATCTTCGAGCCCTACACTGAGCCTGATCAGTCCGGCAGGTACACCGGCATCGATGAGTTCCTGGGCACTAAGCTGCTGATGCGTCGTACTGGCCGGATGGGTGATGATCGATTTGCTGTCGCCGATATTGACAACCAGCTTGAAGATCTCCGTAGCGTTGGCGATCCTCTTCGCCGTCTCCAGGTCTTCTACTTCAAAACTGAGCAGACCGCTGTATCCATCTCTCAGATAGCGTTGTGCCAGATGATAATTCTTGTCTCCGGGGAGGCCGGGATAGTTGACCTTTTTTACTTTGGGGTGATTCTCCAGAAATTCGGCAATAGCCAGTGCGGAAGCGGAGTGCTGTTTCATCCGAAGCGGCAGCGTCTCCAGCCCCTGAATATAGAGCCAGGAGTTGAACGGACTCGGCGCCGCACCCAGATCCCGAAGCAGTGCCAGCCTGACTCTCAATGTAAAGAGCGGGAGAGGAAGATCCGAATAGACCAGGCCATGATAACTCTCATCGGGTTCATTGAAATGGGCATAGCGTGCATTCCCCTTGATCTTCTCCACCAAATTCTCCCGCTCGACGATGATACCCCCGATCGCCAGCCCCTGTCCTGTCGTATATTTGCTCGCTGAATGAACCGTCAGGTCGCATCCCAGAGAGAGCGGCTTGCAGAGCATCGGCGTCGCGACCGTATTATCGACACAACTCAGGATATTATACTTGTCCGCTATCGCTACAATCGCGGCAAAATCAGGCACATCGATACTGGGGTTGGTAATGCTTTCGAAGAGAATCAGTTTGCTTTTCTCGTCGATCAACGCTTCGATCTCAGAGGGATTATTGACATCGAAATAGCGTGTCTCGATCCCAAAGCGCTTGATCGTATGGCCTGTCAATGTCGTCGTTCCACCATAGACCTGCTTGGCAACGATGATATTGTCCCCTGCTTCTGCGACATTGGCGATCGCATAGAAGATCGCAGCCATACCGCTGGCTGTCCCTATGGCTGCCGCTCCACCCTCCAGCGCGGCGAAGCGCTTCTCGAAGACATCGGTAGTGGGATTCATCAGCCGGGTATAGATATTCCCCAGTTCTTTGAGCGCAAAGAGGTCGGCAGCCTGATCGGCATCTTTGAACTCATAGGCTGTCGTCTGATAGATCGGCACCGCCATTGTTCTCTGCTCATCTTTCTCATATCCGGCATGGATCGCCAGTGTCTGGTCTCTCATCTTCTCTCCTTCTTCTCTCTACTTTTCTGAACCGTTCATACCCTGTACGCAGGTAGATTCAAAAGTATTACCTTCGATATCTCTGTATTCATTGCCCAGCAGGTAAAAACAGAGCCGCTTCTCGTCATCGGAGATGCACTCTATCACGGAGGTGTGTTTGTTGTTCTCCCCTACTCCCAGATCGACCCACTCACACCGGCTAAAGCCGTAACTGTAGCAGTCGACCTCATTGGGAATCGAAAGCACCTGGGGATCTGTCCCGTTGATATCCATCGCCAGTTCATCCCAGATCTCAGCCATACGATCTGCATAGCAGAACTCTTCGGGTATCGAAGGAAGGATCATCAATAGATCTTTTTCCTCCATCTGTTGTGGTGTCGCGATATCTGCCAGACGCTCCTTGCCGCAGCCTGCAGCAAGTATCAATACCAAAGGTAACGCCCAGAAATACCGCTTCATCACACTCTCCCCTGCTCTACGAATGATAGTTCGGTGACTCTTTGGTGATCGTCACATCGTGGACGTGGCTCTCTTTGAGTCCTGCCGCCGTGATCTCCACAAACTCAGCCTTCTCCCAGAACATCGGGATAGATTCGGAACCGCAATAGCCCATAGAGCTTCTCAGTCCCCCGATCATCTGATGGATCACCGCAGCGATACGTCCGCGATAGGGTACGCGCCCTTCGATTCCCTCGGGTACGAGCTTGTCTGCCGCTGTTCCCTCCTGGAAATAACGGTCGGTACTCCCCTTGCTCATCGCTCCGATACTTCCCATACCGCGATACTCTTTGAACTGTCGCCCGTTGAACATAATCATCTCACCCGGCGCCTCGAATGTACCGGCCAGAGCCGATCCCAGCATCACGCTGCTTGCGCCGACCGCGAGGGCTTTGGCTACGTCGCCGGAGTATTTGATACCGCCATCTGCGATGACAGGAACGCCTGCCTTGTTGGCTACCTGAGCGACTTCATCAATCGCAGAGATCTGGGGTACGCCTACACCCGCAACGATACGTGTCGTACAGATCGATCCAGGCCCTATTCCCACCTTGACCGCATCTGCGCCGGCAGCGATCAGATCCTGTGCCGCCGCACCTGTTGCGATATTTCCGGCGACCACATCGACATCGAGTGCCTCTTTGATCTCCTTGACCGTATCGATAATCCCCTGAGAATGCCCATGGGCTGAGTCGAGTACGATGACATCCACACCGGCATCCACCAGTGCTTTTGCGCGGTCCAGCTGCCCCACACCGATCGCCGCAGCGACTCTGAGTCGGCCAAACTGATCTTTGTTGGCATTGGGGAACTGCTCTTTCTTTTCGATATCTTTGATCGTGATCAGGCCGATCAGCTTGTCGTCATCATCGACAATAGGAAGCTTCTCGATCTTGTGCTTCTGCAGCACTTTTGCCGCCTCTTCCAGTGTCGTTCCCTTTTTGGCCGTAACCAGCGGGGCAGCGGTCATCACATCTTTGATCAGCAGTGACATATCGGTGATGAAGCGCATATCGCGGTTGGTAATGATACCGATAAGTGTCTGATCCTCTTTGACGACCGGTACACCGGAGATATGATACTCCGCCATCAGTCTCTCCGCTTCACCCACGACGGCATCCGGACCGATATAGATGGGGTCGATGATGATACCGCTTTCGCTCTTCTTGACTTTTCTGACCTGAAGCGCCTGTGTCTCTACATCCATATTTTTATGGATCACACCGATGCCACCGAGTCTCGCCATCGCGATCGCCGCTTTGAATTCAGTGACGGTATCCATAGCCGCTGAGACGATGGGAATATTGAGAGAGACTCTTCTTGTCAATTGTGTTTGGGTGCTGACCTCTTTGGGCAGCACGGTGGAGTGCTGGGGTACCAGAAGTACATCTTCGAAGGTCAATGCTCTTTTTTTGATTCTCATAGGTTTCCTTTATTTGCTCTGCTTGAGTGATTGTTCCAGGCTGTAGGCGCCATCAAATACGGTCTGCTCATCGAATGCTTTTCCGATCAACTGCAATCCGATCGGCATCCCTCCACTGCTCTCTCCGACGGGAAGACTCAGAGCCGGGAGTCCTGCCAGGTTGATCGCGATGGTGTACATATCGCTTTTGTACATCTCCAATGGGTCCTGCATGCTGCCGATTTTGGGGGCGACACCCGGTGCGACGGGCGAGAGGATCAGATCGACTTCATCGAAGATCTTCGTAAACTCATCCCGGATCAGATGCCTGACCTTTTGCGCCTTGAGATAGTAGGCATCGTAATAGCCCGACGAGAGGACGAAGTTACCCAGCAGGATCCTCCGCTTGACCTCTTCGCCAAAGCCTTCGCTGCGTGTATTGTAGTAGAGTTCGGAGAGGTTGTTCGACTCCGCTCTGCGTCCATAGCGCACCCCGTCGAATCGTGCCAGGTTGGTTGCCGCTTCGGCTGTCGCGACGATATAGTAGGTCGCGATATCATATTTCGTATTAGACATCTCTTTGTGGACGATCGTATGGCCGGCTTCTTCCAGGACTTTGACCGTCTGGGCATAAGCAGCCTGGATCTCGGCATCGGCTTCACTGATATAGTTGTCGATGACTGCGATCGTCAGCTTTCTGGAGGGGTCGAGGTTGTCAGCAATACTTACCGTCTCGTAATCGGCACTGGTCGAATCTTTGGGATCATGTCCTGCAATCGCATCATAGAGGATCGCGGCATCTTCGACATTCTGTGTGATCGGCCCGATCTGATCCAGCGAAGAGGCATAAGCAGCCAAACCGAAACGGCTTACCCGTCCATAAGTCGGCTTGAATCCGACGCAGCCGCAGTAGGCAGCCGGCTGGCGAATCGATCCGCCCGTATCCGAACCCAGTGCAGCGATCGCCAATCCACCGGCTACCGCTGCCGCAGAACCACCCGACGAACCACCGGGTACACGGGAACTGTCGTGCGGATTGAGTGTCGGGCCGTAGTAGCTGCTCTCCGTCGTCGAACCCATCGCGAACTCATCCATATTTGCCCGGCCAAACGCCATCATTCCCTTTGACTTGAGATTACTGATCGCTGTCGCTTCATAGGGGGCGATATACCCCTGCAATATCTTCGACCCGCTGGTCACAGGCCAATCCCTGACCTGGATATTGTCCTTGATCAGGATCGGAACGCCCTCCCCCGAATGCTCAAATCCGACATAGGCATTCAGCCCACTCTCTCTCGCCTTCTCCTCAAGCTCCTGTCGTAACGCCTTCAACTCCTCTTCGCTCTTCGTCAGCGCTTCTTTCAGTGTTATCACGTGTCGTTTCCCCTCGCCTGGTTTTGATACTCATCTGTATTAAATGGCAAGATTATATCCAAAAGTAGGTTTGGGGAGTATTATGGGGTTCAAATAGGCTT
>JAOZOG010000165.1:0-2675 GCA_029933395.1 Sulfurovaceae bacterium
TAATGTGAATTATTCTATCTGAATTAAAAACAATTATCTATCCTAAAAGCGAAAATTTATTATAATTTCCTATGCGAAGTAAGAAAAATGTCGAAACCATCAAACTACAAGAGGGTGAAACCCACAAGAAGGCGTTCGAGAACTACAAAGAGATGGCAGAAAATGCCGTAGACTGGACACTGTTCTGCTCTTATCAGCTCAAGCCAAACTTCTCTGAAGGCATCTATAAAATCCTGCAGCTCCCCTCTATGCAGATAGCCTATACCGATATGGAGGGCGGTATAATGTTCGACTATGTTGCACCTGAGGGGTGCATTACTTTTTCTTTGATGAAAAATATTTCCCAAAAAGCCTGCCTCGATCATATAAAACTTGAAACTGGCACGATTGCAGTCGTAGATGATAAAAAGATCTACAATTTTATTTGTTCCGGTCGGGTAGAACTTCTTGATGTTTCTCTTAATAAAAATTCTGATTCAATGTTATTAGAGAAGCTTACTAGGGCTGTAGATAAATATTATGTTGACGATGACCAAAGGATTACAGCACTCATCAAGGGCTTTGTGACTGAATTTGCAGACAGCAGCAACCCACTTGATACACAAACCTCCAAGCAGATAGAGGCACATATCACGGAGGCTATGCTTGAGCTGCTCGATGCACAGGAGGCTCAAGTCCCTCGCTTCACCAAATCCGAGAAAATCGCACTCGAGATCAAAGAGAGGCTCTTTAAACATATGGATGGCAATATGAATACGATGGGCCTGGCAAAAGAGTACGGTATCTCCGAAAAGAGTCTCCAAAATGCATTCAAATCACTCTTTGATCTCACTCCCAATCAATTCATTCGACTACTCAAACTCAATCTGGTGCACCATGAGCTGATGCAGAGCAGTCCTGCCGAATCAAGTGTCATGAGAATCGCACAAAAGTGGGGCTTCAGGCATATGGGCCGATTCTCGCGATACTATACGGAGCTATTTGGAGAAAACCCTTCTGTCACACTGAGGAAGGCTTCTTTGACTATCGATGGAATGAAGGCGCATTGCGTGGAGAGGAAAGAGGAGATTTGATCCGGTATCCTGAATCAGTCTACCGTCTGATCACCTCTTCTGTCTGAAGGGCGATTTCCAGCTCTTCATCGGTGCGGATGACGAAGAGTCCGATACGGCTCTCTTTTGCTTCGATGGAGCGGTTGGTTGAAGATTTCTGCCTGTTTTTGTCGAGATCCAGTTTTGCCCCTATCGAAGCCTCCAGACCCTCGCAGGCCATCTCTCTGATTTTGACAGCGTGCTCGCCTATGCCACCGGTAAAGACGATCGCATCGACACGGCCGAGTGCGACAGTGTAGGCACCGATATATTTTTTGATACGATAGGTGTACATCTCCAGAGCCAGAGCACTCATCGCGTCACCTTCTTCTGTCTGTTCGATCACCTCGCGCATATCGTTCGTGCCGCAGATGCCCTTGAGGCCGCTCTCTTTGTTGAGCATACTGTCGATCGCTTCGAGATCCATATCGGTATTTTCCGAGAGAAAAGGGATGATGGCAGGGTCGATATCGCCACAGCGTGTCCCCATCATCAAGCCCTCCAGCGGTGTCAATCCCATCGAGGTATCGATACTTTTCCCGTTTCGGATGGCAGTCGCACTGGCGCCGTTACCAAGGTGAAGCGTGATCAGGTTGACTTCCGTGAGTGGTTTGTCCAGCATTCTGGCTGCCTCTTTGGCGACATAGGCATGCGAGGTGCCATGGAAGCCGTAACGTCTAACATTTTTCTCCTGATAAAGCACGTAGGGAAGAGGGTAGAGGTAGGCAGGCGGCGGCATCGTCTGATGGAAAGCGGTATCGAAGACAGCGACCTGGGGGAGGTTGGGATATAGCTTTTTGATCGCGTTGATACCATAGAGGTTGTTGGGATTGTGCAGGGGTGCCAGCGGGATGAATTGGTGTATGCTGTCGATGACCTCCTGCGTGATCAAGGTCGGCTGGTCAAACGCATCACCCCCATGTACGACACGGTGCCCCACGCCATCCAGTTCGTCGATCGATGTCACTATCCTGGCATCACGCAGCATCGAAAAGAGCAGAGTGAGCGCCTGATGATGGTCGGCAATCGGCCCGGAATGGGTTGCACGATGGACACCATCATCGACTTCACCATAGCCCTCCGACTCCCCGATACGTTCGATCAGGGCAGATGCGATACTCTTCTGGTCGACAAAATACTGGCATTTGATAGAGGAGCTTCCAGAGTTGAGTACAAGGATTTTCACTTTCTCTCTCCCGCCGTTTCATTCTGCTGTGCCTGGATCGCTGTAATCGCGACGGTATTGACGATATCATCGACCAGACAGCCGCGGCTGAGGTCATTGACCGGCAGTCGGAGTCCCTGAAGGACCGGACCGATCGCCAGTGCACCGGTGGATCGCTGTACGGCTTTGTAGGTATTGTTTCCTGTATTGAGATCCGGGAAGATAAAGACAGTGGCCCTGCCTGCGACCTTGCTTCCGGGCAGTTTCTGGGCGGCGACCTTTTCATCGATAGCGGCGTCATACTGGATGGGTCCTTCGATGAGGAGATCGGGGCGCATCTCCTGGGCGATATGGGTCGCTTCACGCACCTTGTCCACGTCAGGCCCGCTGCCAGATTCGCCTGTGGAGTAGGAGAGCAT
>JAOZOG010000165.1:2775-4779 GCA_029933395.1 Sulfurovaceae bacterium
CCTGCTCTTGCAGGGGTTGATGATCGTTGCCTTGGAGATGTCAAGTCTCAGGAGGCTGCTCTTTTGTCTGATCTTCTCCTCGTCTCCCAATAGAATGATATCGACGATATCCCTGCGCAACAGAATCTCGGTCGCCCTGAGGATACGTTCGTCGGCACTCTCGGGAAGGACGATCTTCCGTCGGTTGGAGCGGGCACGCTCGAAGAGTCTGTATTCGAACATCATCGGTGTCAGGATATCGGAGGAGCTTTTGTTGAAGCGTTCGGCGATCGCCTTTTTGTCGACAGCAGCATCGAAGATACCCTTGGCCAGTGTGATTTTTCTTTTGCTCTCCGGGCGCATAACGGCTTCGACTTCATTCAGTGCGATGGCAGTTTGGTAGCTGTCGCTCTCTACCGCCAGTATCGGTACAGCACTCTTGTCGATGTCTCTGAGAAGTTCCATGATATTTTTGCTGGGCTTCAAGCCTCCACTGAGGATGATACCGGCGACATTGGGATGGCTTTTGCCGTAAAATGAAAGCATCGTGGCGAGGATGATATCGACACGATCTCCAGGTACGATGACGAGACTGCCATCCGCGATCCGCTCGAGGTAGTTTTCTACCCCCATCGCAGCGATCTTCTTCTTCTCGACGAGGTGCTCAAGCTGCTCGGGTCTCCCCATAATGATCTCAGCATCCAGCGCATCACGCACTTCGCTGATGATCGGCGTATCGAGCTCCTTGACCTCGGGCAGGACAAAGATCTTTCCCTGCTCCTTTTTGTTTTCTTGCTCAAAATAGCTTTTGATTTCGTCGATGATCTCTTCGTCGCAGCGGTTGACAAAGGTCGCCAGATGGATACACCCCTCCTCCTCGATGGATTCGCTGGCGATATGGATCTCATTGAGAACGCTCTCGATACTCTTCCCTTTGGCATTGAGAATCGGTATGAAAGCCGAATCGATATTTTTGGCGATTTCGAGATTGAGGTCGAAGTCGAATGCAGAGGTCAATTCAGTCCGGGGATACCCCTCTATCAAAACAAAATCATACGATTTATGGAGCTGTTCGATCTTGCCGAAGAGCGCCTGGAAAAGCTTGTCTTCATGACCGTCGGCATAGGCATCGATGTAGTCACTGACAGTGAAACCGACACAGGATTCATAAGGGATATCAAGCCCAAAGTGCTCCCGCATAAAATCGATATCACTATCACTTTCTGGAGAGTCTGAAATGATAGGACGAAAGAAAGCCACTCTCTTGAAGCGTCCCTTCAACATCTCCATCAGCCCCAATGCAATAATGAGGCTACCGGCACGTGGCCGAGCTGAAGCGATATAGATACTTTTTGGGTGCATAATATATTTCCTTTTGGATTAATCTCGCAATTTTACCATAGAATGAGACTGTAAGTGGGCTAACTTTGCTTTGGCTATCTTTTTCTGTTATCTGAAAGGCCTATAAAAACTTTCGTCTGCCAATGCCAACAACTCTCTATCTCCACGGCTGTCTCCATAGGCATAGATATAGTCATAATTTTCCAGATTGCAAGCTTCTTTGACCCGGTTTGCTTTTTCAATACCGTAACAGTTTTTTGTGGCAAATTTTCCGGATAGTTTTCCATCTGCTACTTCCAGTTTGGTAGAGATAAGTTCGATATGATTGTTTTTGCACCAGGCATTGAGCCAACACTCCATCGAAGCAGAAACGATCACGATACGATGACCCTCTTTTTGATGCCACTCTATTTTTTTCACGGCATCAGGCTTGGTGATTGCATCGATCCGCTCAAGAGCGTATTGCTCAGCTAGTTCTTGAAATCTCTCACTGTCCCAACCTTTGAAAAAATGTGCAATGAGTTTTTCTTTGGCGATATGGTTCGGTATCAGTTTCATGCTATAGGCCGTCAGCATCGGACTGAGCTTGAACAGACCGATGTAGTAGTTCGGTTTGCCTACTGCAAATTGTATGAAATCTACCAAGCTGTCTTTGGTGGTTATCGTGCCGTCGAAGTCGAAGAG
>JAOZOG010000584.1 GCA_029933395.1 Sulfurovaceae bacterium
TCTCCTCGGAAATCTTTCTGAGATTTTGTGTACCCATCGTATCCCTGTAGGAGAGCGAGACGATTCGGATATGTGCTTTGTTTGCCATCTCGATCACATCTTCTCTCGTATAGGCACTCGTATCTTCCGCTTCACCATCCGAGAGCAGTACCAGTATTTTTCTCTCTCCGGGCATCTTCGAGAGCTCTTTGATCGCATCCTGGGTATTTCTCCACAGCTCCGTTCGCTGTCCTTTGACCGGAATGGATTCGAGGACTTTCTCCAGCCCATCCTGCTGCTGCTTCCCGTCATCGTAAACGATATGCATATCGGTATCGAAATAGGCAACAGCCCACTGCTCTCTGGGATCCTTCACACGATCCATCTCTATCAAAAGCGGCTTGATACCCTTTTTGTAGGCCTGCTTCATTGGGATACTGGTATCGATCAGGAAAAACATCGAGGTTGACAGGTCTGTCTTGAAATCAGCCTCGATCGAATTGTTTTTATCGCTTATGACTGTTTTGTCTACGATCACAGGCGGGTCGATAAGCACCTCCGCTTTCCACTCACTGCCTTTCTTTGACAAATCCAGTAATTCCACACTGTTCGCATAGAGCATCCCCAGTGTCACAAATAGAATGATGACTATCTTTTTCATACAATTTTCCTCCTTTTGAATTTAATAACTGGAAACTCCCAAAAAGCTTCCGCCGTTCTGACGCGATAGAGCTTCAAGGAATTCTACCAGTATCGGCATCGCGCGGTATTCGCCGATAGCGATCGAGTAGATCTCTTTTTTGCCCTGGTTGCGTGCAGTGATATTTCGCACGATCTCGGCAGGCTCCGTAAACGATGGCGCCCCATCGGTCAGCAATATGATCGCCTCTGCATCATACTTCAGTGCCTCCTCCAGAGCCAGGTTGGTCGGCGTGCCGCCACTGAACTGCGAAGTAAGAGAGTGCATATAGGCAATAGCCGCACTTTTGCCGCTCTGATCCATCGTCTCCATACCATAGGGTGTTTTCCAGGGCTGCAGCGTATTGTCCAGATGGTACCCGATGATCTGCAGCCGATAATCATCACCAAAACTCTCGATGATCTTTGCGACTGTTTCCGAAACGATCGTTCGATACGCCTCCATACTACCGGACATATCCACCAAGAGTACGAACGACTTGGCACTGGTCGCAATACCGAGCAGCGTAGTGATATGTTCATTTCTCAATGCTCTGTTT
>JAOZOG010000166.1 GCA_029933395.1 Sulfurovaceae bacterium
GCCGGCAGAATCAAAGGCACGGAGTATGCCGATGTATTCAACAATCTGATGGCGGAGATTCTCCGTCTGTCCTTTCAGACACCGGTGAACGATATGCAGGTGCAGTTCACCGAAAGGCAGAAGGAAGGCTTCGACGACAATATCCGTCAGAAGATGCTGGAGATTCAGATGAATGCCTGGGCTATGATGTTCAGCTCCGGACTGCTCGAGGAGAAGCCGTGCATCATACAGGATGACGAAGTCACGACGCTGTACTGTTATATGAAAAACCTTGCAGGCGTTCCTGAAGACCCTCAGAATCCTTGCGGGGACTGCCCTGCAACAACTGGTTCCGATACGGAGTGATGATGACATACTGGAAGGAAGTCGACAAAGAAACGTTCTATACGGCTGTCGCGATGATAAAGTATCGTGAGCAGGACGTACAGGAGGCTGTAGATTTCGGATGCAGATCGATACAGGACTGCTACGACAAAGCCAACCACGACTTCATCCGCTGGTTCCTTGTATTCGAGGGAACCAGTCCGGTGTGTACCGTCGCACTGCAAAGAGACGGGCATATCATCTTCTTCATAGCCGACAACATCAAATACAAGAAGCGTCTCGTCAATGTGTTGCGTAAGCTTGCCGATATGGCCGTAGGATGCTGCGGGCCGATCATCACGAAGACGATAGGCTGGTACAAGGAAGCGTTGAAATTCAACAGGCTGATAGGCTTTCATCCCTGGAAGATCAACGATATCTATCAGCTGTGGGTCTACGGCGATCCCGACTGGGTGGAGCTCTGATGGGCGGCAAGACGAAGAACTACTACGATCTGCAGGCACAGACGATCTATGCACAGGACGAGAATCTCTACCGTATCGAACTGTTGAGGGAGTTTGCATCCTATCAGGACATACTGCCTCCACAGTTCACGACGACGATGCTCAATGCCATCAACAAGTATCTGTCGGCTCCGGTATTGAAGGCTTTCGATATGGCCGCTACGCTGACAGCCGTATCGCAATATATCACGATGTCGTCGATGGCGAGCGAGATACGCAGGAGAACCGGTCATCCCGTCGTGGCTCCGTACACGTACGATGCCGTCGACATATCGGGCGATCCGATATCGGGCAGAATGAAGAAGGCGGTCGACTATCTCGAAGAGACCTACGATGTCGATACGTCCTTTACCCGGTCGTTCTGTGAAGCCTATACGTTCGCGGTCAGAAACGAGAACAGCATCGGCTATGAAGACTGTATGGACAAATACAGATACTTTACGTCTCTCAATGTATACAATGTGATGCACAGTGGTTCCACATTCGATGCGAGCATCTGTATCGATTCGCATCTCTATTCGTCAGACAACGGAACCACGTGGTGGGCGGTACATGAGCCGGAAGATTTTTCGAATTACAAGATATTGATGGACGAAATGCAGTGGGACGGATCGCAGTGGGTACCGACCGGAACCACGAAGTACGTTTCGATCCCTGTCGACAGCAGAACGGTCATCTTTTCACGGTATGCCTACAGAAACGATTATGATTCGGTCCTCTGCAATTGTATTACCGATTTCACCTGTTGGCTTAATCCGAATGGATGGTACGAAGATCAGATGCTTCTGTACAAAGAGGATATCGTGACGGAATCGGATTCCAGGACGGTATTCGTCATCCCGCTGAAGCACGGAGGCGGATTCGTCAGCACGAAGAACTATCAGAAAGTCATTATGAACCAGTACGGCTTCAAATACGACGATTTCTACGATTCGCTGTCCAACAGCGATATATCCGAAGCGTTCATCTCCTATTCGACGAACAACAAGGATGACGAGAACCAGGCGGTGAAGGATGCCATCACGGCACTCTATGGCAAGCCTGGTTCCTGGTATCACGTGTCGGTACGGCACGATATGTATACGATAGACTATTATCAGGAGGTAGTCGAGGACTATTTTGGATATGACGATCCTCAAATACTTCATAAAATAGAAGTCAATAATCATGCTTTTACGATAGACGACAGCAGGGGGAGAGTCCTGATGGTTCCTGTCGAAGTCGTCAAAGAGCTGTCGTTTCAGGAAAAGTACGACTTCATCAAGATGGATATGTGCATCTGGGGATATGTCCATCAGACGGTTCATCTGAAGTGGTACCAGACAGGCTTCTTCAAATTCGTGATGATGGTCGTTGCGATAGCCTTTACGATGTTCACGATGAACCCCGGCATTCTTCAGGCCGCTTCGGTTATGCTGACGATCGCTTCACCGGCACTCTCCAGGGCGCTTGGTTCCGAAGCGGCAGCCATCATCGGTTTCGTCACGATGGCCTATCTCTCGCCTGGTTCCTTCACGGGATATCTCGACTCGTTCCAGAAGAATCTCGCTTCGAACATCTACAAGATTGCGATGAACATCGGCGAGATGTGGTTCAAGTCCTATATGAAGCAGGAAATGGGACAGGTGAGAAAACAGCTGACGCAGTATCAGCGTGAAGAGGAAGAGATGCGCAAGACGATGGAAGAGATGACGAAACCGTATCTCTATATCCCTCTGGCCGGATACGACAGTTTTTACGATAATGCGATAAACTTGCCGTACAAGATTTACAGCGATGCATCATACGACCAGCTCGGTATGCTGAATCGCAGTTTAATGACAGGAGTGTAATATGATTTCGACACTGAACGATACGATAGACAAGAAAGGCGAGAGTCTCGACAGCGACGAACTGCTGGAGATTATCGACCACGATCTCGATTCCGCAAGGCAGCTTCACGACGAACAGATGGACAGGATACAGTCGTGGATCGATCAGTACGAGGGAGAACCCTACGGCAACGAAGTGGACGGACGCAGCAGAATCGTCTGGAAGCTCGCAAAGAAGCAGGGAGAGGCTCTGGTATCCAACCTCGTCAAGCCGTTCATTGCGACGAACGAGATCGTCGATATGGTTCCGAGAACGGTACAGGATGTCTATAAGACGGATATCTACCAGAAGCTCATCAACCACTTCTGGTCGGTCGACTTCGACAACAATGCCTTCCTGAAGACGGTAGGGCGTGTCATGACGAAGGAGGGTACGGTCATCTGGCGTATCGGATGGGAGAAGGTCGACAAGACGAAGCGTATCGTCGTGAACCAGATGAATCCGAAAATGATGACGGCGATCATCGCCAGAGGCGGGAAGATCAACGAGCTTGCGGATGGTTCCTTCGAGATCATCAACGAGAATGTCGTCGTCAACCGTCCGACTGCGAAAGTCGTCAGAAACGAGAATGTCTATATCGATCCGACAGCCGACTCCGTCGATGACATCCGATACCTGGTCTACGAATACACCGTGACGCTTTCCGACCTCAGGAAACAGCCGGAGCTGTACGACGAGGATGCGGTCAAGAGGCTCGAAGCGATTATGGACAGAGAGGACGACAAGAAGAAAGATACAAAACTCGAAAGGTATGCGGATGATGAATCGAACGACACCGGTGAGTACAATCCATATGAAATCGAATTTGTCGATAAGAGCAAACGCAAAGTCAGTATCTATGAATACTGGGGCGAATACGATATGGATGGTGATGGCATCAACGAACAGATTGTCGCCACCGTAGCACGCTACACCACTGGTTCCGATGCAGTCATTCTGAAGATGCAGGAGAATCCCTATCCGAACGGAACCATCCCGTTCATCATCGTGCCGCTGTACGAGAGTGAATTCAGCGTATACGGACGTGCCATAGCCGATGTGCTCGAAGACGAGCAGAAGGCGATGACGGCTGCCGTCAGGGGCATCATCGACAATATGAGCAACTCGAACAACGGAACCAAGTTCTTCAAGAAGGGCGCTCTGGATACGGTCAACTTCAACCGTCTCAGGAAAGGCGAACCGTATGTCGAAATCAACACGTCGGATGCGATCACGACATCGGTGATGGACGGAAACTTCAATCCGCTTCCCGCATCGGTCTTCAACTTCGTCGCACTGATGGATCAGCAGGCGGAAAGCCTGACCGGTATCTCCAAGATGCTCCAGGGGCTCCCTGGTTCCGAAGTGAAGTCGTCGACGAGCAACTTCAGCGCGATGATGAGCCAGAGCCAGATACGGCTTCTGGACGTGACGAACAACCTGACGACAGGTCTGAAGAAGATGTTTATGATGTGGACGTATATGGCGATGGAATATCTCTCCTACGACGAGATTCAGGATATTACCGGTATCTCGATTCCGGAGCTGAAAGTCAAGGAGACCAAAAAGCTGCAGATGGAGTTCGGTCTCGTCGATCCCCAGACGATGGAACCAGTCGTCGACGAGGAGACCTTCAACAAGGCGATGATGCTGATTATCCAGGAAGTCCAGGATATGTTCGAGAAGAGGGACGTGAAATTCGATATCAAGCTCCGTGTCGGTACGGACGGTATGAAGCAGATTCGCATCAACGAAATCCTTATGCTGCTTCAGCAGGCGGCTCCGCTCATCCAGACCAATTCCATTCCGGGCGAAGCGATCAAGGTTCTCGTCGCCGATCTTGCGGAGAATATGGACAAACCGGATGTTGCCGATATGATTAAGAAATATCAGCCTCAGCCCGATCCGATGCAGCAGGCGATGGCACAGGTTCAGCTTCAGAAGCTTCAGGCGGAAGCCAAGAAGGACGAAGCGCTTGCAGCCAATGCGATGGCCAGAACGCAGAACGAATCGGTCAAGACGCAGAAGGAAGCCCTCTCTATCGATGCCGATATCGCAAACAAGTACGCCGATGTCAACGCCAAGCTCGC
>JAOZOG010000585.1 GCA_029933395.1 Sulfurovaceae bacterium
CGATCGTAGGCTGTATTTCAGCATCAATAAGTTGGCATTGAAACTTTGGTTTGTGATCCCGTCAAGTTCCAGTCCTTCGCGGAAGTATTCCAGTATGAAATAGATATCGTTGAGGGTTTTGGCGGAGATGTAATTCAGGTTGATACCTTCCACCACTTTTTCCATCAGCCGGGTGGCTACATTTTCCAGTCGGAATGTAAGGCCGAGCGCTTCAAATTTCGTCTCGCGATAAACGCCGTACATCGAGGGAATCCCGATGGCAATATGCCGTTTATGGTAAATATTTTCCCAGCTCTGGCTTGGTTTTGGGTCGAAAATGATAGACTTCAGCTCGTTCATCAACGAGTAGATCAGCTTCAGGGAAGTCTCAAAATCATTCTCCTTCAGTGCTTTGCGCAGTTTCCGGATTTCTTTGTCGACAATGTACGGGAAACGGGTGAGCAATTCGGTTATGTCTACCGTTTCGAAAGAGTATTTCTCTTTCAGAAAAGCATAAAGCAAATGGATGTCGCGCAGGCGTATTTTGTCCTTGGGATGGTCATCAGGTAGTTTATCCAGAAGTTCGTTGAAAGAATCTTTATCCAGTGCCAGCACTTCCTCGGGCGTTTTACCGCTCTTTTCGCACAACTGCACGGCCAGCTGATGAATGGGGGCGTAGCACTTACTTTTTTTGTCGATGGCATTGAACACATTGTTAGGGAGTACAGGTTTCAGGTTGTCGAGATTGCCGTCACACCAGAATTTGAAGACTTTCAGGGTCAGCCCGATAAGCGTGTTGTTGCTTTCTGTATGTACCTGCTTGCGCAGAAAATGTACCAGCTTGTCTTCGCGGTGATACACCTCGTCCATCGTAGTGGTCACTTTCCTGATCTCACCTTCAGCGCCTATTTCATTGAAAAATACCGGAAAGATGCGCGTAAGCTGTTTCACCTTTTTATAGAATGGTGCAATGTTTGAATTGAGGATTTTCGTGATTTCGCGCTGGAAGAGGTCGGTATCGCTTATAAATATACCGCCGATTCTCAAATTGACGATAAGGGCACTCAGCAGCTTTTCCATCTCCATTTCAGAGTACTCGATCAGATCGAGCCACACCCGGATATTTTTGATATGATTCTCATTGACCGATAGCTGCCAGTCTTCATTCACATAAACCATTCCCGGTGTTTCAAAACCGAAATCGATCAGTTTGTTTTCGAAATAGCTCATCAGGTTT
>JAOZOG010000167.1:0-1134 GCA_029933395.1 Sulfurovaceae bacterium
ACGAGGATCAGCGCCTGGAAGCCATCCTGCCTGAGCTTGACCCAGAACTCCTCCTCAGCGAGGATATCGCTGTTGGCGGGACGGGCGATCTTGACGACATTGTCGCTGCCAGCACAATATTCGTCGTGCTCTATGAGGTATTTGACAAAGAGCGCGATGAGCTTGGATTTGCCTATGCCGGGTTTTCCAGTGAGCTGCAGCATCGCCGAGCGGCTCTGCATAAACTGCTCGAAGAGCAGTTGCGTATCGAGATAGGGAGCGTAGAAGGCGTCGATCACCTCCTCAAAGACGGAAGTCTCGAAGTACTCCACATTGGTCTTGATCTGTTTGTACTGATCGAGATAGAAGGAGTGGTACTCCACCACAAGCGTATCGAGCCTGGAGGCTTCATCGAGTGCCATCACATAGTTGAAATAGCCATAGTATGTATCGATATCTTTAGCAAAGATCTCAAAATAGACTTCCGAACGCTCCTTCTCTCCCTCCACGAGTCGCTGGGTGACAAGAATGAGCACTTCGTCGTTCATCGCAAGATGGTTGGTGTATCCACCCCCAAGTTTCATCGTCTTGTCGAAACGATCATCCAAAAGAATCTTCTCTATAGTCGGCTCCTGGATCGCAACAAATTTGTCGAGAGAAAAAGGGTATCTCTCACCGAGCCACTGGGCAAAAAATCTAGTACTGATAGCATCGTCTGCGTGAATAATGTTACTATTTGACATATTGTCTCCTTTAGGGTGTGGATGGTTTTGAAATATTCGTTTGGTAAGCTGTAGGTGAGGTGCTGAAAAATCAGTAGCAAGACCCGTGGCACGGTCAAGACGTGCTTTTTGCTTATAAGAGAACAGTGAACCGCCTCCAATGTATTTAGCCATATCTTTTTTAAACGGTGTCATTGCGTGGAAAAGCAGGGCCTGATCACTCTTTCTTTCTTCCTCCTCTCCAATATAGCGACGTCCTGTCAGAGAAGAGAGTCTCTTGAAAAACTCGGTATTGGCATCGAACATCACACTCTGGCCAGAAAAGCCAAGCGGCATTCTCAAGCCCCTGTGACTCAGGTT
The DNA here is from genome assembly GCA_029933395.1 of Sulfurovaceae bacterium. GTDB lineage: Bacteria > Campylobacterota > Campylobacteria > Campylobacterales > Sulfurovaceae > SZUA-451. Next base: position 1,062 of record JAOZOG010000167.1, read on the forward strand.
GTAGACAGCGTTTCGCCCTCTTGCGAGGACTTGAAAAGGTTTGTATGCCATCGAAACTCTCCTCTTTTTTTAT
>JAOZOG010000167.1:1144-3997 GCA_029933395.1 Sulfurovaceae bacterium
TTTGCACCCAAAAAGGTTTGAAAGCTGCCATGTGTCTCCTTTGGATTTTTTCCAGTTAAGAGTCTACAAGAAAAATGCGAAAAACTGTTGCGCGTTCTTCTCTAAAACCGCTCCAATGCACTCTCCAGCCTTTCCCGCATCTTCGCTTTCAACTCTTCATCCTCTACAATCGTTATATAGGGGAGCCATTTGGACAACAGTCTCAGAATCTCAATTTCGTTAAAGTAGGCCACTTCGACGATGATCACCTCTCCATCATCCTTTTGATCTACAATATGGATCATATCATAGGATTTTCTGTTGAAGTAGCGTATCGCTTCACCTTCGACACGAAGCTTGACTCTCCTGATATCATCACCGATCCAGGAAGAGACGGCATCCCGGAGCTGCTTGTGCAAGGCATCCTTCTCTGATTCACCTACAGGATCCTCTTCCATCGTTACCAGACTGTCGATGGCATTGATACGGAAACTCTTGATCTTGTCGGCCTCGGCATCATAGGAGAGTAGGTACCAGTAGCCGTTGAAGTTGGCGATCTTGACAGGAAAGGTATAGTAGACCTTGTGCTCACCTTCGTTGTTGGTATAGCCAAAGTGTGCGCCTCTGCGCTCATCGATGATGGAGACGAGCGTGGCGAGGATATCCTCATCCCCAATCGGCTCGAAGGAAAAATCAAAAAGAAAAATATCCCTGTTTTTGGGTGTATGCTCAAAGAGGGTCTCACTGTAGGCACTTAGCGAAGGGACCGCTTTGTCGAACATCGCCATCATTATCGCGCCACTCATCTGTGCCTTTTCGTAGGGTTGAAGCTGAAGATATGAGGCGGGAAGATAATAGGTCCACCCCTCCCTTTCGAGAAAGTGGAGCAGAGAAAGGTCATTATTGATAGTACGCTTGGTCACCCCGAAACGCTGCGCCAGCTCACCGGCACTCGCCCTGCCCCCTCTCCAGAAAAACTCTACGATCTTTTCGAGACGATCATTGGCTTTGGAGTCATAGCCCTCCGGGACTTCGATCATGATTCGATACCCCGAAAGGCTTTGTAGCGTTCGATCTCTTCAGAAAGGCTGTTGATCGTAAATCCAAGTACAAAAGCATCGTCGATCCAGCCCACAATAGGTAGAAAATCAGGAATAATGTCGATGGGGAGGATGACATAGGCGAGTGCTCCGGCAATGGTGAGTTTGGTTTTGGTATCGAGAGCATACTCCTTGTCCCGGATCATCCGATAGAGAAGCATAAAGTCTGCGTACCAATTCCTGCCTTTGTTCTTCTGGATGAACTCTTCAGCCTTCTCTTCATCAAAACTCTCGGCGAGCTCGTCACGCAGAACGAGGGCTTTGTGCTTTTGGGATTCATCGAGTGTTTGTGAGGTGTCGGACATTTTTGAAATCCTTTTTTATGCTTTATATTATTATACTACCAAATTGCGAAATTTAATTGCGCACTATTAAGACTGTGTAGTCGACTACTGCGGCTTCTCCATAACAGAAGCGAACGCCTTCACGAAGCTCTCCACTTCGTTTTTGGAAAGATCTTTATCCACATAGAACTTCAGGTCATCCCGCTCATACAACTCCAGATCGTTTCCATCCGCAAGCGTCAATCCGTTCGGATCTCTATAGAATGTATCCGCTCCTCCTACGATATAGACATCACCGTTTCTACCAAGATACAGCTCCGGATACTTTTTGTCTGCCGCATCGGGCAGTTCGACCGGATCGACGATCACCTTGCCTTCCCTCTTGAGCTTTATTATCTCGACGATCTCATCCATCGGCAATCCGAATGCCCTGACGATTTCTTCTATGAGATCCGTATCGATCATGTCCTCTGTCAGCTCGTCGGCTACCGCCTCCTCTTTTTGGAGAGGCGGGATCTCTTTCTCACTGATCGTGCGCAGCAACTCTCTCGTTCGCATCGGAGCCGTATAGACGAGATCGTACATAGACCTGAGGTCTCGTGTCGATATGTCGTTTCTCAAAGCGAGATGATCCGCCTTTTCACCGTCTATTTCACCTTTTGCATAGGCATCGACGATAATCGCGATCTTTTCGAGATGGCTCTCGGATCTGTCGATCTGCTCCTGCAACTCTTTCTGGAAATCGATAGAGCGGCTCAGAAGTACGGTCACTCCCACTTCCTCTTTCACGGCCTTGTCGTTGCGTGTCTGGAAAAGGATGGAACTCTCCTCAGGGAGCAGACGCTCCACTATCTCCATCGCTTCGGAAACTTCCAGTATAGAGAAATCCTCCTCGATATCGAAGAGTATCGTCGCACCGCAGACATCACTCAATCGTCCTGGCATATTGAGTACACGTGTCGTCACCGTTTCTATCTGGCTGCCAGTCTCACTGTGAAATTCCGTCAATGTCCCTCTGTCCATAACCGTATAGAGGTCTTCGTGATCGGCGGCGATTTCGTTTTCCGTATCGTTGCCGTAAAAAACTCTCTCCAGAAGCTGAAGTGTCTGCGACAAAGAGAGGGAGGAGATCGTATCGGATGGACCGAACACCACCCTTCCACCCATCAGTATCAGATGTTTGAGTATCTCCTCATCCCTCTCCTGTCCAGGCAGCACAATCATAAAATCATCGAGGGATGCGATCTCCGAGGCAATCGCCTGAACAACTTCTACAGTCAGATCAGAAACTACGAGTATCACCCGGTGCTCTGCGACGATCTCTCTTGCAAGTCCCCCTGTTTCCCCGAAGGTGATTTTATCAAATCGACTCAACGACGCCAGCCCTACCGCTTGTCGGGCAGATTCATCGACTGTAACGATCTGTATTTTATAGTACTGCATCATACTACCGCCGTGAGGAGCTTTGCATATGCTTCGGGGAGCTCGAA
>JAOZOG010000167.1:4007-4766 GCA_029933395.1 Sulfurovaceae bacterium
GTTTACCCTCGAGATAGGATGTGACTACGGTGTCGATCCAGGCACGGGATGTTTCGATCCCCTCTATTCTCAAACGATGCCCACCTCCCTCTTCTATGATCTCATACTTGCGCACCTTTACAGCTAGAGGTTCCTTTTCTCCCTCGAGCATCACTTCCAGCTCTATGCTTTTATTCGTCGAATCCAGATTGAGTTTCAACATCTTTCCATACTCCTTGATTTGTGTATTGACTGCCATTCTGACACCCTGCGAGAGTGCCGCATCTTTTCCGTCTTTGACTTTTTTCCCGAGATATTCGAACATCAGCAGTATACTCCTACAGATTTTCATACAAGCGCTTTATATCGTCCGGCCCGTATTTCTTTTCCAGTCTCTTGACGATGAAGTGCCCTTCCACTGACTACCTTGATAGAGAAGCCAAGGTTCTCCAGTATAGATTTCGCTTTTTTCAATTCCTGCAACTCCATTGGTGCAAGGGAACTCATATCTTTGCTCCTTGTCTCTTATGATATACGAAAGTATAGTAAAGAAACACGAATTATTATTTCTCGATCAGGTTTTTCGGAATTGGCTAAGTAAAAAATAACTTCCCTAAGTGCCAACCTGATAGAGAAACTTTACTTGGTATCAACAGACTTTGGATCATATGGTGAAGATGGTTTCCCCGAAGCAATCGTGTCCCGAAGCGTAGCCATCTCCATCGAGGCGATCGTCTCGTCGATTGGTTTGGCCCGGCGAAGGTACTCCTCTTTACTGAT
>JAOZOG010000586.1 GCA_029933395.1 Sulfurovaceae bacterium
TGATAAAAGGCCAAATGGCATCTCCTCATAAAGATTTCGCGAAGCTGTCCGATACTATCGAAACAGAGTTACATAAAAATTTTTTAATACGGAGTAACCGGCTTTGAAATATCCATGGGCTTTTTTGGCACTCACCCTTTTCTCCCTCTTCAGTATCGCCCATGCCGATACCTATTTCATCAAACTGGGATATGTGGAGAAGCCGGCAGCGCTTCAAAGAGTCGCCCACCTGCTTCAAAAACTTGGATTTCCGGCCTACCAAAGCGACGAAGCGGGCTATGCGACGATCTATACGGGCCCGTTTACGACGATGAGCGATTCACGAAACGCTCTTGCCGCCATTCAAAAGTCCATTGCCCCCGACGCCTTCATCGTCACCTTCGCACCGCCTGAAAACGACTGCAACGTTTCAAAGATCGAGAAGAGAGAGCCGGAGAGTTACGGACCTCTGTTCGCCGGAGTGTCGATCGGCGCCGCATTCCTCGATATCAGAAAGAGTGAAGAACCGACCCTCCACTACGATCCCGACGAAAAAGGCCTCTCCTACGGTATCCTCCTCGGTTACGACATCAACGACGACTTTTTTTCGACCCTCGACTATCGGCATACCCGACTCGACGATAAAGATCTGGACGATTTCTTCGCCACGATCAACTACCGGATAACCGATTTTTACACGCTTTCTCCCTTCATCGGTCTCCTTGGGGGTTACAGTTTCATGGAGTGGAGAGGCGATCCTTTCGATGCTACCAGAAAAGACAGTTCGAGCGAAAGTCTCATCGGGGGCGGACAGATCGGTGCCCATACACCTCTGTATGAAAATTTTCAGCTATTCACTCTATATCGCTACATTTTCATGGATCATGAAACATCCGTTTCGACACACTCCCAGGCCGGCAAAATCGAAGACCGGTCGAATCAGATCATCGAAATGGGAATCCGCTACGATTTCTGAGAGGACCACCCTATAACCCACCGATAAAACAGGATCGTCTCAAAAATTCTTCCCTTCCATTTTTTCTCCTCTACCCTCAAAATCTCGCTATAATGACGGAAGTAATTATCGAGGAAAGAATTTGAATAGAGAAGAGCTGGAAAAGATCGAAGAGTTGTACTGCCTCAACAGGGAGCGGATCAGAAACTATCTGATCGACCTTCTGAAAGAGCACGAAAAAGACGACTACTCTCTGGAGGGATTGAAAAAGATCGTCAAAG
>JAOZOG010000587.1 GCA_029933395.1 Sulfurovaceae bacterium
GGCTTTACCCCCGGTTTCACTGACAATAGCGATGACTTTGCCGGGTTTCATCGTCTCCCAGACCGCTTGCTGCTTGTTATAGTAATAGGTCGGCACATCGTCACCTACATGATAACCCACAAAATTTTCGACATAATGGATCACCGGTTCACTGAACTCCACACCGGTACCCCCCACCGCTTCCGCTTCGTCGACGGTGAACTCCACGCAATAGGTATAGGCGATTCCCGGCGGCAGTTCGGCAGGCATCGCCTGCGGGCCGTTGCTGCCAACCGTATATTCAGTACTGTGGATATGCAGCGTATCGATGGGTTTGAGCGTCCCGTCAGGCATTCGTATCGAGGCACTCGTTCCCTGTTTGAAAAAGAGGGTAGACTGCCGATCACCACGCGGCCCATGGATTTCTCGCCCCTGCACCACCGCTATCGGTTCGCTTTGTGCAGCAAGATCGATTGCAGTGACTTTGGTATCCAATTCTGTCATGACCACATTGTCGAAAACGAAATAGTCGAGTTCCGGAATCGTTTCGCTTCTTTGAATAGTCAGGTACCCATCTTTTTCATAATTGACCGTCACTTTTACACCGCCGTTGACGACCATATCGAACATGCCATCGGTTCGGCTGTAGGTGTAACCGAATTCCGGATGGTCGAGGATCGTGATCTTCACTCCGGAGAGCGGCGTATTGTCTTTGGCGAGGACCTGGCCTCTGACCACCGAAACGACAGAGGCGTTGATCTCACCCTCGTCTACATTCGACTGGACAGGGGGATTGGATTTGTAGAGAAACGATACCTGGTCGATCATCGGCATCAATGTCCTGACTTGCAACGGTGGTGCGATACTGGCAGGATCGGGGGGAAGCTGAATATTCGATGGTGAAGTTCCGCCTCCACCGGAAGGTGCGGGAATGGAATCAGGATCGCTATCTTTGCTGACGTTACAACCACCTACCACCATAACCAGTGCCATCAGTCCGGCTATGAGAAAACGTTTCATAAGACATCCTTTTCACCGCATTTTATTGGATTATAGAATGGAAGTGTTGCAAAAATGTTGCACTCTATATTTTTCGATCTGTCGAGATTCCGACAAGGCAGTATAGATGGCTGATTATTCGCAGAGCTGCGGCGCGTAGAGGCTGCTGCCGTACTTCACTTCGGTGATTCTTCCTCCGGAACCCCGGTTGTACACGTAAGCCCTGTCGCTGCTGCC
>JAOZOG010000588.1 GCA_029933395.1 Sulfurovaceae bacterium
AGCGGATTCTCTTTCCATTTTTCAAAACGATACCGGATTCGAACTTGGGATATTTCTCTACCTCTATCTGATACGTCGGATCGAGTTTGTTGGGCTTTTCAGCTCCCGCAATCTCACCCGCTACAACCATCGAAACCAGAATTGTCAGAACAGTAAAAAGCTTTTTCATGCATACTCCTCCTATCTTTACAAAAGATCCCGTTTTTTGAATGCTATATATCCCAACAGCGCAAAAAGAGTTCCGAGAACTATCGGATAGATTATGGCATAAAGCATCAAAAAAGTGTGTCCAAGCGTGTCCAGAAGATAATAGGCAACTGGCCCGATCACAGTCAGTTCCGGATCAAAAAGAGCAATTGCACCGATACGGAATGCTTCAAGCGGATTGAGCATCGCGATCGTCAAAATCAGTTCGTCCGAAATGCGATTCTGCATCATCAAACCGATCAGAGCCACGTCGATGAATGCCAGAAGCACAATCCAGACGGTAAACGAAAGACCCAGCGCGACATCATGTGATTTGACAAGCGTCGAGATAAAGAAGGCGATGCCGAGAAACACGGTACAGATGGAGAAAATGAGCGCCGAATAGAGCGTGATCATCGCCCAGGGCATCTCTCCGCCTTTTGTCAATCCCCACGCCACTCCGATAAAAAGCGCCACGATGACCGGAAAGAAGACTGTCAGAAATCGCCCGAGAAGTTTTCCCCAGTAGTACTCTTTCAGGGAAATAGGAAACGAGAGCATATACTCCAGAACATTACTCTCCCGATCCGCCGCGATCGATTTGACAGTCGTAATAAGAATGAATATGGGAAGAATGATAATCGTCACCTGAATGAAAACGAGCAGCAGACGACTCAGCCCCGTAAATCCCATCACCACTGAATCGGTGATGCCGCTGATGAAAAAGAGCCCCATCAAGCCGCCGAAGACGAAAGCGTAGACATAGAACCACTTCGCCCGAAGGCTCTCTTTGATATCGAGATAGGCTACCAGGCCGATATTTTTCATAGATACTCCAATTTTTAGTCGTTGATCATTCGTTGTAAATTGTCAACACGGGGCTCTGCCTTCTTCTCATGGAAACCCGCATTACGAAATTTTCTCGAGATGGCCATACCTGTCGCAAACGCAAAATTCCCTCTAGCGCCCGATTTTGATCACCCGCCGTTTGACCTCTTCGAAATCGATCACTTCGCCGCTGCCGGCGT
>JAOZOG010000589.1 GCA_029933395.1 Sulfurovaceae bacterium
GGATCGAACATCGTCGTTTCGGACAGGGATTTGGATGGAAACATATAATATGGATTGGCAGACTCCATATACCATGCATACCCGAACGGAAGCGGAAGGAATCCATTCTCCTGATACCATTGAGCATCTTTTTCGCTGACACCGTCTGCATTGGCCCACAATGCCATAGGAGCAACCTGCGCAGTCGTGACGAATGCAGGATGCCTGAACGGCTTCTGGTCGAGTGCATACAGGAACATTTTAGGAAAGTTGGCCATATACTTGGTATACGGACTGAGCTGATCGATTGCATTGAGCAGAGGATTCAGATTGTTGTAGGTAGGGAATGCCATCAACACGGTCTGCATAGCACGCTGTGGTTCCAGGCCTTCTTTCTGCTTTCTGAGATACAAGGCGAGCTTCGGAACCAGCTCGGTCATATCGTAGACCTGTCCGATCGCCTTGCCGAACTGTGTGGACGGATCGGCTGCAAGCGTCTTGATCCTTTCGGAGAGCTCTTTGTCGCCGGTAAGATTCTGAAGCATCTGAAGAACCACATTCTCGTCATAGGAACCAGTGCGGTAGGCGTCCGATCGGATCGTGTTGCTCAACCCGTGGTTCCAGGCTTCAGCCATTGGGTGAGAATCTATTTTCTTTTTCAAAGCACTCATTGCCGAATCATCACCGTTTCTCGACGCTACGACGTATCTGTGCATCAAATCCCTGTATTCTCCGATAAGCGAATAGGCTTCTTTGAAATCTCCTGCCATTCCAAGCGGATTGTTCGAATGCATCGCATAGATGATACTCGAGCTGACAGCCGAATTTATATAGCTCGATACGTGATAGACAAGCAACGGCCCCCTGGCAAGCTTGACGGCACCGAGAATGGTCTTGGCGACAGATGATACGACCTTTCCCACATCCTTTCCGAATACATCGTAGCTGATCTTCCGAATGTTGAACCCGGATGATCCTTCGACATAGTGTCGATACGACTTGCTGATGTAATGTCGTCCGAAGTTTTTCGATATCGGATTGGTCGAATGAAGCTCGAAATAATTTTCTCTCGCATCGAGATCGAGAGACATATAATCTTTTTCCGTTATGAGAATTCCTTCATTTTTCAGAAGTTCGTACTGTCTCAACAGAATATCGCTTCCGATATCGGAGACCTGTCTATTGTAAAAATTCCTTCTCGCCATCGTCTCGAATGTCGAATCGATATATTTGCT
>JAOZOG010000590.1 GCA_029933395.1 Sulfurovaceae bacterium
TGTACTAACCACCACTCGATCTGACACTCCACAATTTCCCCTATGATTTTGTGTCAGATAGCTACGCTACCACCTTTTCATCATCCCTGGAATTATAACCGATCATCTTGATCTGTGCAAGATGCTTGCTCTTTTCAAAGCATTCCATCGGTGTCATTCCTTCGCAATTTTTCCCTTGGTGGGTTCGTTCATAGTTGTAGTGTTTCAGCCATTCGTCTAAATCATCTTGTAGCTCCTCTATAGATTTGTAAATCTTCTTTCTGAATGCCACTGCGTAGAATTCCTGTTGTACCGTTTTATGAAAGCGTTCACAGATACCGTTGGTCTGGGGTGACTTTGCCTTGGTAAAGGTATGCTCGATATCCTCAATGCTCAGATAGAGTTCGTATTCGTGGTGCTCTCTGGCACCTTTGTATTCTGTTCCTCTGTCGGTGAGCATACGCAGTAGTTTGACATCATTGGCCTCATAGAATGGCAAGACTCTGTCGTTAAGCAGATCAGCCGCTACCAGAGCATTCTTACGGTCATAGAGCCTGCAGAATACAATTTTGGAGAAAGTATCGATATAGGTTTGCTGGTAGATTCTGCCTACGCCTTTGACGTTGCCCACATAGTAGGTATCCTGTGATCCCAGATACCCCGGGAAGAGGGTTTCGATCTCTCCGTGTGCGACCTTCTCCTCTTTAGCTTTTTCCATTGCCTGCACCTGTGCTTCAGTGAGGATCAGATTCTCTTTGGCCACTTTTTCTTCCAGTGCTTTGAGGCGGAGTTTCATTGTTTGAAGATTATGGCGCAACCAGATATTGCGTACACCGCCTGGAGAGATGAAGGTACCCAGCTTCTTGAGTTCGTTGCTGGCCCTGACTTGTCCATAGGCAGGATATTCGATAGCAAATGCAACAACAGCATCCTCAACTTCTTTTGGAACACGATTCTTGATATTGGGTTGTTTGCGTGAAACTTCCTGCAGGCCTTCTTCTCCATACTCCTCATAGAGTTTCTTGAAGCGATAAAAACTGTCTCTACTGTAGCCAAATACCTTGCAGGCTCTTGATACATTACCCAGCTCTTTGGCAAGATTGAGCAATCCCAACTTGTTCTTGATGATTTTCTCTTGTGTATGCAGATTCATTGTCTCTCCTAAACAATTTGTTCGGGAGAAATTGTAGTACGCTTTGGTAAACAGTTGTCAGATTATGTTGTGAGTAGTACA
>JAOZOG010000591.1 GCA_029933395.1 Sulfurovaceae bacterium
CGCCAGGGTGCGAAGCATTTGTAAGCGAGGATTGTGCGACATCGGTTGTTGCCGGACAATTATAATCAACTTAATTATATTTCGATTTAATCCAAATCATTACATTGGCTGCACAACCGATCGATCAGCAACCCCTGGATCACGGAAGCGATCAAAATATAGAAACTCAAAATCAGCGTAAATGCGAAACCAAAGTAGTCGATCATGATGGGAAGCAGGGGAATTTTGATGGAACGGGCATAGAAAAAGGCGGCGATCAGGCCGTTTTTGAGGCCATGCTTTTTCAGATCTTCGAGCATCGGGTACCAGGCGTACATCGGCCCGTGGCTGATGATCCCCGCCGCTAGGGCGATGAACCACCCCTTCGCCCCGCTTTCACTTCCCAGATGCGACGCGATCTCCTTCGGCTTCACGAAGTAGTTGATCAGTGCCGTAAAAAAGATGACGATCAGAAAGATCGGCATGATCTTCAGAAGCACTCCGCCGCTCTTGCCCAGCGCCATGGCCGTTTTGTCCGCGTTGAAAAGATAGAGCAGGCCGTAGAGTGCCGCGACGGCACCCAGCAGGCGGGTTCCCCGGAATTTCACGGCAGCTCTCCCAGTGTCCAGACTGTCGCGATGGATACCAGCAGCGTCGAAACGAACGCCAGCAGGTTGCGGTAGAGGGTAAACCGTCCACCCAGTACCTCCGCTTCCGCTGGCAGCTGCACCACCCCCAGCGTCACCCACGCCAGTATGAACGCCGTCACCGCGTACATCGAAATGCCCTGTTCCAGCAGTTCGCCCCCCAGAATGTAGCTGATGAGCGCCTGCCCCACGGCGATGCCACCCGCTACGGTACCGATAAGCGTGTCTTTGACCGGATCACCGGTAAAGAGCGAAGCGAGCATCTCCTGCGTCACATAGGCCTGAAAGAGGCCGACCAGTCCGATGACCCCCAGAATCATCGGCGTCATCGAAACGAATCCGACCAACGCCTGTTTCAAAGCCTTTATAAAAGAGCGATCCTGCCCCTTTTTCATACTTCCAGAACCCTTCCCACACCGCCTCGAATGAAACGGTCTCCGAAACGCTTCGCGAACATGTCGATCGCCAGGTCCCCGCTGCAGTGGGTCGGGCAGACATGTTGCACCCCCAAAGATTCCAACGTGTCGATGACACCGGCAATCTCTTCGGCGCTCGAATACATCAGATGGAATCCGCCCATCAGCAG
>JAOZOG010000168.1 GCA_029933395.1 Sulfurovaceae bacterium
ATCCTGATCGTTGAGTACATTGAAATCGAGTTGATATTTATTCATATAGGATTGGATTTTATTGTCATCACCAGAGTTGACCGCGATAGTAAGTACCTCATATTTTTTGGAGATACGCTGAATATTGGGTGCTTCGAGCTTGCAGATGGGGCACCAGCTCCCCCAGAAGTAGATGAGCAGCGGCTTGCCTTTGGGTATCTCAAAGTGGCTGCCGTCCAGAAGTTTCGCTTCGATCACAGGCAGACGCTGAGAATCGAGATCGGGACGGCGAAAATAGCTGATCGTTTCACTGACGACAAAGAGGATCAGGAGACCAATGACGATCTCTTTGAGTATTTTTCGGATACTCCAGCCAGATTTTTTCCCTGCCTCCTTTTTACTCATGGGAGAGGTGGCTCGGTACACTCTGGTCGAATTCGGCGATCTTTTCATCTGCAGAACAGACGATCGTCTCATCGACCTTCAGGTGTTTCGCTTTGATCTTTTCAGGGTAATCGACCTGGTTGAGGATATGCTTGATACAGTTGATGCGCGCCTTCTTTTTGTTGTCCGAGTGGATCACGGTCCAGGGGGTGTTTTCGGTATGGGACGCCATAAACATCGAGTACTCCGCTACCGTGTATTTGTCCCAGACCTCCTGTGCGTATTTGTCGATGGGAGAGAGTTTGTACTGTTTGAGCGGATTGGTCTCGCGCTCCTTGAAACGTCTCGCCTGCTCCTGCTTGGATACGGAAAAATAGAGCTTGATCAGGATAATGCCGCTGTTGACCAGCCTCCGCTCAAAGAAAGGCACCTCGTGCAGAAACTCCTGATGCTCCTCCTGCGTACAGAAGCCCATCACCGGCTCGACACCGGCGCGGTTGTACCAGCTGCGATCAAAGAAGACCATCTCTCCGCCGCTTGGCAGATGATGGACATAGCGCTGGAAGTACCACTGTGTTTTCTCGACATCGGAAGGTTTGTTGAGTGCGACGACCCTGGCACCTCTAGGATTTAGATGTTCGGTGATACGCTTGATCGTACCGCCCTTCCCTGCGGCATCGCGCCCTTCAAAAAGAATCAGCATCTTCAAGCCCTCTGCTTTGATATGCCTCTGAAGTTTGAGCAGTTCGATCTGGAGTGTCTGCAGCTCTTTTTCATACTCCAGGACCTCTTTTTTGATCCAGACAGGAACGCGCTCCTTTTTGCCTTTTTCTCTGCGGCGCTCCTCCTCTTCAAAACGGGTGAGGCACTCCTCTTTTCGTCTCTCAAGCAACTCATCCTTCAGCACGGTACCCTCTTGTGTCTCCGTATCGACCATATTGCGTTTCGTTCCCATCGTTTCACTCCTTCTAATCACTCAGATGAATTTATTGCTCTCTTTTCTTTTCGATACCTCTATTTTCTCATAGAAATTGTATCACAAAAAGCGTGAGCTGAAAGAATCTATAGATCTATAAACTCTCATACCATTCACGCACCGATGCTTCTCCGTATCGTTTCTCCAATCGTTTGACAATGAAGTGCCCCTCTGCCATATCCTGAAAGTGCCGGATAAACATCAGGTTGATCGTCGCACCTCCGGCGGCACCGATGAGAGGGACGGACTGGGCGATGAGTTTTTCAGATACAGTGATCCCGAAGCGTGAGGCAATGGTGTTGATGAGTTTGATCAGTACCGGCATCTGTCCGCGGGCGACCGCCTCTTTGATCGCCTGAGAGCTCATGTGCTGTACTGCCTGGATCGCCGCGTGCATTTCGTAGGCCAGTGCACCCCGCACGGCAAAATAGGCACTCTCTCCCGCATCATCGTCATGACTCCTGTCACTTCCCAGAGCGAAGACCTCCAGACAGGAGAGCCGGGTGTCGATATCGGAGAGGTTCAGGCCCTGACTGCGTGCGATATCGGCAATGCTGCGAAGCATCAATGTGGTAGAGAGTGGAAGCTCCACGGCAAGGGCAGGCAAACCAAAAAAGCCACCCACCGCACCGCTGCTGCCTACCATCAGTTTGTGTGTCAGATTGGATGAGCGCTTTGGGGAAGTCGTGTCGCCCAGTGAACCCACTGCGACATTGAGGGCCATCTGCAGTGCCTTGAATGTCGCATGGTCGAGAAACTCCGAATCCATCTTCTCCAGTGCATACTCCACGGGTCTGCCGATATAGTTGGCCGCTTTGATGGCAAAGGAGGGATTTTCGAGCAGCTTTTTCGCTTTGGCGAGATCATCGATCTCTTCGGCGGTCAACGCCATATCCTTCTCCTTGAACAGTTCAGTTTTGTATGGTACGACAGGCTTCACGACATTTCCCCTCCTAAATGCTATCCGGAATCTTGATATAGATCTCCTCTTTGCCAATGATACCGGGAAGCTCCTCACTCTCGACAATCTCTTTTTCGATCAATTTGAGTGCCAGTGCTTCGATCTTGTTCCAATATCGATCGACAAGATTTTCAGTGTGCTTCTTGGCGACATCGAGCCAGTGAAGATATCTCTTTTCGATCTGTGGCGTCAGGAAAGAGTTGTCCATCGCTGCAACCGGATCGATATTGATAAAGCCCAGCTCTTTATCCATACCGAGATTCGAGATAGCAGCATAGACCTGAAACGAAGCGAGTGAGAGATCATCCACGGCGCCACTGTCCATCTTTTCGCTTCCGGCCTTTTTGATCCTGGCGATCCTGCCGGCAAGTGAGACGCAGACATCGTTGAAGATCTCCTCTTTGGTGACATTGGATATCTGGTCTTCTGCATTGTAAGAGACAAAGCCGAGTGTTTTGCTCCGCGGTGCAACTGTGACCTGCTCGATCTTGATATGCGGCAGAAGGATCGTGGAGAGCACGGCGTGGGCTGCTTCATGGTAGGCGGTCATCTCCAGCTCCTCTTCGGGATTTCGGATCATCTGACTCTCTATCTTGTGCCCATATTTTATAATATTGATCTGCTCTATCAGTATCTCTTCGGTGATCCTCTCCTTCTCCTGCTCGACAGCATCCAGCGCAGCCATCCGCCCCAGTCTCTCGAGATCCAATGCACTCATCCCCGTGATGTAGCTGACGATCCGGTCGACATTGATCTGGGGATCGTGAGGTTTTTCCAGGATTCTCTCGATGAAAAACCTTCTCGCCTCTTTGTCGAGCCTGGAGACTTCGATCAGGAAGTCCAGCTTCTGCGGTGCGGTCAAAACCGGATCGATCTCTTCGAGACTGGTAGCGGTAGCGACCGTAAAAACCATCGCCTCGACAGACTCCATCACTTTGGCGATATCGGAGAAAGAGACATTTGTGAATGTCCCCTGAAGCAGTCCTTTGATATCCAGATCCTCCAGGATCACGACACAGGGCTCATGTCTGGCAGCCATTTCGTAGATATCCTTGATATAGGTGATCTCGAAAAGTTTGGAGCCCGATATCTCCAGATAGCTAAGTCCCGCCTCTTTGACAAAAGCCCTCGCAAGCATACTCTTCCCTACGCTCTCAGGGCCATAAATAAGCAGTCCCCGGGGTGTAGCGATCTCGAAGCGTTTCAGTGTTTCCGGGTGCTTGATGATCCTGATGATCGATTTGAGACGCTTTTTGATCTGCTTGTGGCCGACAATGTCATCGAATCCGATCTTTGAACGTTGCGGTTGCGGAATATTTTTGGATTTTTTCGTCGCCATGACTTGACCTTTCTGCTTGATACCCTTATTTTACAGAAAGGGAGCATCGACAATCATGAATCCGACTCTTTTGCTGAAGGAAAGAAAAAGAGTGTCGACAGCATAAGCCCAAAAAGTCAATCTTGTTGCCTTAGCCTTTTACACCCTTGAGCCTGCTCGAGACAAGCATGATTGAATTCGTATATTCCAGAGGACTTCCGGAATCTTCAAGTGCAAGAAGATATAATAAAGGTACCTCTAAAACAACTGACAATAAAGGCAATAATATGATCCATGAACTATCCAATCCTGTCGCCAAAACACTTCTCAATCACCTGAGAGAGATTCAGACCGATGCATTGCGTTTTCGTCATATTGTCCAGGAGCTGACCCGTTTTCTAGCCTATGAGGCACTGCAGGACGAAATGCTTGAAGAACAGGAGATCGAAACGTGGCAGGGCAAAAGATCTTTTGGTTTTATCAAAGAAGAAGAGCTGCTTTTTGTGACAGTACTGCGTGCCGGACTACCGATGATCGAGTCGGCTTCAGCACTCTTCCCCAAAGCAGCTTCGGGATTTTTGGCGATGAAGCGCGACGAGCAGACGCATCAGAGTGTGACCTATTACGACCGTATCCCCGAGTGCGAAGGCAAGACGGTCATTATCGTAGATCCAATGGTGGCTACCGGAGGAACGCTCTGCGATGCTGCATCCGTCGTCACAAGCAAGTCACCCGGGAGAATCATTTCACTGAACCTTATCGGTTCACCGGAGGGGTTGGCGGTCGTCAGCCAAAAGCATCCAGAAATCGATGTGTATATCGTACAGATCGATGAGAGACTCAATGATCAAATGTTTATTCTGCCGGGATTGGGGGATGCGGGGGATCGGTCTTATAATACGCCGGAGTAGAAGAAGATAAGATTAAATACGTGGGCAGGAATGCCCACGCTACGCTGGGAGTAAAAACCGGATCTACTTGATAGCTGACTCCAGCATCTTGACTGCTTTGTTAGACTCTTTGAGTAGAGTCATATTGAGTGCTTCCGCTTTCTTGAGTGCTTCATCGGATGTATCGGCACTGTTGACGATCGGAGCATACTCACCCCAGACTTTTTTGGCTGCTTCGA
>JAOZOG010000031.1 GCA_029933395.1 Sulfurovaceae bacterium
AAGAAGGCGTCGAGCTGATAGCCGGAAATGCCCAGGGATACTGGAGAGATGTCGGCAACCCCGACAGTTACCGAGAAGTCCATGAAGATATCATGAGCAATCGTGTCAACTTCAAAATGCCCGGAGAGCCAACGAACTATCCCGACGGACAACTCTACAGTGAAGCACCCTATACACTGGCAGAAGGGGTCGAAATCATCGGCAAAGTCGTCCTGGGCAAAAACGTCACCATCGGCGAGCGAACCAAGCTCAAGAATGTCGTGATCGGGGACGATGTCAGTATCGGAGAAGACTGCAAAATCAGCAACTCCGTTATCTGGGAAAATGTACAGATCGGCAAAGGCTGCAAGATCGATATGGCGGTCATCTGCAACAACAATGTTATCGACAAAAATGTCAAAATGACAGCCGGTATCATTCTGGCCGAAGGATGTGAAATCGGGGAACTGGTTACCATCGAAAAAGATGTCACCATCTGGCCCGACAAGAAGATCGAAGCCGCATCCATCGTCAGCAGCAATGTCATCCTGGGAAGCCGCTACAAAAATTCGATTTTCGAAAACGGAAATGTCGTCGGAAAATCAAATGTGGAGCTCACCTGTGAAATGTCCGCCAAGCTGGCCGAATCTTTCGGTGCACAGATCCCTGCCGGATCGACAGTCGTCGTAGGCAGAGACCATCACAAAAGCTCCCGTATGCTCAAAAGAGCCTTCGTAGGCGGAATGCTGGCTGCCGGTATCAATATCGTCGATCTCAAGAGTATCCCCTCTTCGGTCCTGCGTTTCAACCTCTCCAACCAGGACGATTTGACCGCAGGAGTCTACTTCCGACAGGATCGTGATGATACGACTACGACGGTCATTACCTTCTATAATGATGAAGCACTCCGTATCAACAGCGATCTTGCCAAAAAGATCGAAAAAGCCTACTTCAAAGAGACTTTCAGGCGTGTCGACTTCAGCCAGATCGGCCACGTCGAAGAGTCACATCGCCTCGAAGAGTGCATTAGCTACAAAGAGAGCATGGTCAACAGCTATCAGAAGCGCCTCTTCAGTTGTGTCGACTGCCGTATCGCCGTCGATATGATGCATGGACTGGCTTCTGACATCCTCCCTTCCCTGCTGAAGGATCTGGCGATCGACAACGTGATCTTCAACAACTATCACGATGCACACCGCCTCGCCAATTTCAAATCACTCGTCAAGCGTTCGACGGATGATATGGAAAATATCGTCAAGGCACTCAAGCTCGATGCGGGCTTTATGCTCTATCCATTTGGGCAGCGCGTCGATATGGTTTGCGACAATGGCACCGTACTCTCGATGCAGGCTGCACTCCAGGTTGTCCTGAAACTTTTGGATATGGAGGGAGCCAAAGAGGGCAAGAAGCACGTCTTCCTTCCTACCTGGGCGCCGGATATCATCAAGTACGAGAACCTGGAGATCGATCGCGGCAAATATTCCAACTTCACTGCCAAACAGCTGCAGCAGTATGATCTGATCGCAACCGTAGATGGCAACTTCGCCTTTACGGAGTTCTCCGTCTACCGTGACTCAATGTATGCCACGATCAAGATTCTGGAGATGATCATCAAACATGATGTCAAACTCTCCGACCTGGTCAAAGAGGTCGAGGAGTTCTACTATCATCAAACCCAAATCGCCTGCACACAGGCGCTCAAAGGTAAAATGATGCGTAAATTCCTCGAGGATGCCAAAGGCAAGCGCTCCTCCTCTACCGATGGTGTCAAAATCTGGCTCAATGAGACAGACTGGATCCTGATGATCCCCGATCAGTACAGCGACCACCTCAATCTCTTCGTTCAGGCCAGAGATGAAGCAAGCGGCAAGGCAATCATCGAGGAGTATGAAGAGAAGATAAACGGCTGGGCAAAAGCATAATATGAGTCACGCTCTGAACCTGAGTTTTGTCTGGCATATGCACCAGCCGGATTACCGTGATGCATCCGGCGTGATGCAGATGCCGTGGGTCTTCCTTCATGCGATCAAAGACTATTACGATATGCCGTGGATGATGGCGAGACACCCGCAGCTCAAAGCCACCTTCAACATCACACCTCCCCTCATCGAGCAGATACTTCTCTATACAGAGGGTATCGAAGCAAACGACCGTTTTTTCGGTCTCTGGAGTAAGCACCCTTCCGAACTCAATGAGGCAGATCGTCAATGGATGATCAAGATGTGCAAGAGTGCCCCCTATGAAACGATGATCGAACCGATCGAACCCTATCGACAGCTTTATCATCTCGAATATTTCAACGATAACGAGCTTTGCGATATGGAGGTCTGGTTCGTCCTGGCATGGTGTGGCGTCTATCTGCGTACACACAATGAAATCATCAGGGAGCTTTTTGAAGTCAGAGGCGGATTCAGCTGTGAACAGAAACAGGCCCTGCTCGATACGCTTGGCAGCTTTATGTCGACGATCTTCCCCTACTATACTGCGCTGCAAAAAGAGGGGACGATCTCACTTTCCACGACCCCTCTCAACCATCCGATCCTGCCCCTGTTGATCGATATGCACAATGCGGAAATCGCTCATCCCGGCACCAATCTGCCCGAGCACTACCTCTCGCTCGAAGAGGATGCCAAACTTCAGATCTCCGAAGCACAGAAGCTTTTCAAGAAAACTTTCGGCTTCGATGCGACAGGTTTCTGGCCTGCGGAAGGCGCTGTCGATGAGCGATCGGTCGAGCTCTATCGTGAAGCGGGACTGAAGTGGATTGCGACAGATGAAGCGATCCTCTTCAAATCACTCGGATCCGATCAGCGGGATGCACTCTATCACCCCTATCGATACAAGGATGTTGCCATTGGGTTCCGTGATCATGGGCTGAGCGATCTGATCGGTTTTACCTATCGTTACTGGGATGCACAGCGTGCCGCCGACCATTTTGTCACCTCCCTCTTCCCACTTTCCCAAAGTGACGAGGAGCGAACCGTTTTTGTCATCCTCGATGGTGAAAATGCCTGGGAGTTCTATCCCAACAATGCCTTCGACTTTTTCGATGCGCTTTATGGCAAACTCGCCCAGACAGAGTGGTGCCATACGGTAGGGATGGACCAGGTCGCCCGGATGGAGGCAAGGGCGCTCCCCCGCCTGGCACCGGGAAGCTGGATACATGGTGAGTTCAACACCTGGGTAGGCCATCCCGAAAAGACCCGCGGCTGGGAACTGATCTATATGACCCGACGTGACTATGAGCACCACAAGGCCAGCCTCGAAGAGAGTGTCAAACAGAGGATACAGCAGCACTTTCTGGCTGCCGAATGCTCCGACTGGTTCTGGTGGTACGGAGATGACCATGTGACCGATTTTGGCGCGGAGTTCGATGAGCTCTTCCGTTCCCACTTGATCGAAATCTATCTGCTGATGAAGATATCGCCCCCCAGTGATCTCTATACACCGATTATTTCCGACCGAAGCGGTGAAAACTTCTTGCTTCAACCGAAGGCTCCTATCACTCCTACGATCAACGGTTGTCAAAATACTTTCTTTGAGTGGGTGGGAAGCGGTATCGTCGATGAGACCAAACTCTTCTCGACAATGGACAGGGTACGGGGACCGGTCGAAACGATACGATACGGCCATGACCACAAAAAGGTCTACTGCGCCTTCGAGGGGGATATGACGGCGCTGCACCAGTGCGACAAACTTCACGTCATCGTCGAACCTTTCTCGACACGGTTTGAAGTGCCGCTGGCGCCGCTTTGCAACACAAAGCATTCTTTGGTAGAGTCCCATAAGATCAAAATGGAGATCGCCTGCGACACATGGCTGGAGATCAGTATCGATTTCAGTGCTGTCAAAGCGGGAGAGGTACAGTTGCGGTTCGAAATAGAGCGTGACGGTATCATCATCCAGACCCTTCCGGGCTATGGAGAACTCGAGATCAACCTGGAAACGAACTACGCCGAAAGCTGGTTTGTCTAATGTCCAAAAGAGGAAAATATTATGTCTGACATCCGAAGAGACAGACTGCATGACCACTATGTCCTGATCGCTCCAGAGCGTATGCGCCGGCCAGATACACTGGCTACGACACATACAGAAGAATCCGCAGATAACTGCCCCTTCTGTGAGGGACACGAATCTATGACACCGCCGGAGATCTATGCCAGCAGGGATAACGAACCCAATATGCCGCACTGGAGTGTACGTGTCATCCCCAACCTCTACAAGGCGGTCCAGATCGAGCTGGATGATACGTCACGTATGGACGGGATGTTCGAGTCCCGACCCGGCGTCGGCGCCCATGAGATCATCATCGATACACCGTGTCACGACTGCCGCTTCTCCAACCTGGAAGTCGTCCAGATCGCCGATTGGCTAACAGCGATATCCAAACGTATCTCCGACCTGAGAAAAGACAAGCGGCTGATCTATGCCTCTGTTTTCAAAAATCATGGAGAGTATGCCGGCGCGACCCAGTCCCATCCCCATACCCAGATCATCGCCCTCCCCGTTATGCCACATGATGCCCTGAAGCTCCTGGATAAGGGCCTGCAATACTATCGCAGGCATGGAAGAGGCAAAGTCGAAGACCTCCTGATCAATGAGCAGGAGGCCAAAGTCAGGATCGTCGCCAGAAGAGGCGATTTTACCGCTTTCTGCCCTTTTGCTTCCAGCTACCCCTTCGAAGTGATTATCGCACCCCAGAGAGATTTGAGCAGCCTCGATGATCTCAACCGTGACGATATCGCACATCTGGCACGTCTCCTCAAAGAGGTCTTCCGTCGCCTCGAGTCGGAGCTGGGCAATTTCAACTACAATCTGGCCTTCAGAATGGCACCGCTTAACAGCAATTTTGAAAACGAGCCCTACTTTCCCCACCTCAAAAAGTACTACCGCATGACGATACGCATTATGCCCCGTATCTACCGACTGGGTGGCTTCGAACTCTCCACCGGTATGCTGATCAACCCGGTCACACCCGAAGAGGCAGCGAAACTCCTCCGCGAGACAAAGATCTAAATGAAACTGCTCTTTGCGGCGGCAGAGATCTACCCCTATGCCAAAACGGGTGGTCTCGCCGATGTGGCACAGGCGCTCCCCAAAGCCCTTTCTCATACGATCGAAGTCCGCTCAGTGATGCCGCTCTATCGCTTCATCGACCGCAAGAAGTTCAAAATCACCCCACACGGAAACTCTTTTTCTGTCACCCTGGCAAAGAGACGCTACCGGATCTCTCTCCATCGGGGGTTCAACCAGGGTGTCGAAACACTCTTCATCTACGAACGTACACTCTGCAATAGGCCCACACCCTATGGGGATAAAAACGGAGACTATCCCGACAATAATCTCCGTTTCGGGATTTTCTCGAAGGCACTGGTAAAGATCGCCCAGATGTATGGCGTCGATATCCTGCATCTTAACGATTGGCATACCGCTTTGGCCGCACTCTGGACACGTGAATCACTCCCCTACTTTCGTACCGTCTTCACGATACACAATCTTGCCTTTCAGGGTCTGTTTCCGCGGGAGACAGTGGCGAGACTGGGGCTTTCCAGTGCCCATTTCACCCCGGAAGGTATCGAGTACTGGGGGCAGGTCAACTGTATGAAGGCCGGTATCGCCTACAGCGATCTCGTCACGACAGTCAGTCCACACTATGCCGAAGAGATACTCCATCCCCAATTTGGCTGCGGACTCGACGGCTTTCTCCGTCTCCACAAACACAAACTTCTTGGCATCCTCAACGGCATCGACACCGCCCTCTTCGATCCGCAGCACGACCCTGCTCTGCCCCATCACTACAGTGCAGACTCGCTGCAGGGAAAGAAGCAGAACAAAGAGACCCTCTGCCGCGAACTTGGTTTTACCCAGACAGATGCTCCCCTCTTCATTTTCATTGGACGCTTCACGCAGCAAAAAGGACTCGACCTTATCATCGAAACGCTCCCCGCGCTGCTGAATACCAAACTCAATCTCGCTGTCATCGGAGAAGGTGATCCGGATATGGGCTCCAAACTGAAAGAGGTGGCTGGCAAAAGCGATAATCTCTGGCTCTTTCAAGGCTACGACGAAACCCTCTCGCACAAACTCTACGCTGCCGCCGACTTCCTCCTGATGCCCTCCTCTTTCGAGCCCTGCGGCCTCAACCAGCTCATTGCCCTGCGTTATGGTACAATCCCTGTCGTCCATCGTGTCGGCGGCATCCACGATACCGTAGCCGACTATGAAGATGATTTCTCTCCTGATATCTGCGGCAGAGGAGTTGCGATCAGAGAGTACGATACCCGGGGATTGATCGAAGCGGTCCATCGCGCCATACAACTCTACAACACCGCCGAAACTTTCGCTGAACTCTCAGGGGAGAATATGCAGTGCGATGTCTCTTTCGAGAAGAGTGCGAAACGATATCTCGAATGCTACGACGAGATACTCAATCGATAATCCGGTAACGCTCAGGTAACACTTTTTTCTTATACTTTTGTCGGTACTCCAACAGGCAATGACCTGAAAATCATCGCCGGAACACCGGAGGAGTAGCCATGTTCACTTTCTAATTAATGACAGGAAACGCATCGTGGTACTTGTCAACCCTTACTCTCATACCAACTACCCGCCATAGACTTTACGATGCGTTTCCCTGTCATGAGAGAGAAGGTTGCAGTAGAGGAAACACCTTTTTTGGATCTCCAACAAAGGAGTGGTAATAATATTTACATTGACTTCATGATAATCAAATAAAATAATACTATAATTAATTAATATATTATTATAAGGAATAAAAATGAATGTTCTTCATCCCCCATTTGTTCATTTCGTCATCGCACTTCCCGTGGCAGCACTCTTCTCTCAGCTGACCTATCTGGCAACCCATGAAAAAATCTATGCAAAAGCGGCAACCCGTATTTTGGCGTTTTCATTGTTGGTATCACTTTTTGCCGTCTTCAGCGGTTTTGCCGATGCAGAAAAAATTCTCAGTGACCAGAGCATTCTTCAAAATGGATTGAATGTCCTGAATGCACATAAAATCTTTGGCATCATCATCGTAGGAATACTCTTTGTGACGACTCTAATTACCTGGTTTTCCGCATCCAAAGAGTCGCAACCGCTCAAAAGGCTCTCTCTTATTTTTATCATATTGACCATTGTCGCGACACTCTATCAGGGCAATAACGGCGGTTCTCTCGTCTACCAATACTCAGGCGGAATAAGTGACGCTATCATTTCCCAAAGAGCGGACGCGATCAAAAGCGAAGATAAATCAACCGAAGCCTTGAAAAAGTGATCGGAACCGGAGGCTTCAGTCCCGAAGCGAAGTAGTTGCCATATTTTCCATCAGATACGGGATTTGGGAAACACTCCCCTCTTCCATTCTCAAACACAAATGCTATAATTCCAAAAAAATCAAGGAGATAGACTATGGCACACAGACACAAAGCAAAAATCGAAAAGCTTTTCGAGCATCCCATATCCACCAATATCGACGTCAGGAAGCTCTTCTCGGCACTGGAGCATTACGGCTGCACTGTCGAGCATACCAAGCATAACAAAGCAAAAATCATCTACAAGGAAAAAGAGATCACCCTGCCCCTTCCGCACAGTGATCACCTGAACAAAGACAGTGTGGTTGCACTGCGGCATTTTCTTGAGAGCATTGGCCTGACGCCGGACAGTCTCGCATAGCGACTCACTTTTTCTCTTTTGACTCTGGTATTCATCCAGAGACCAATAAATGCCTTTTTCATAGTTCGGGTTAAAGCGATATCCTGTTATACTTTGAAGATCATCAGGGTAGAGCGAGACGTCGTCATGCCACCCGCCTTCATCTGCCTCTGAACCATCCAAAGATTGGAGAAAATCAATGAAAAAATCACTCAATATTCTGTTTGCTGCATCAGAAGCCGTACCTTTTGCCAAAACGGGTGGACTTGCCGATGTTTCCGGTGTCCTGCCCAAGGCACTCAGGGCACTCGGGCACAACGTGATCGTCGTGATGCCCCGCTACTACAGTATCGACAAGAGCAAGCTCGATCTGGTTCCCGGACCGCTGGGTGTGCCGATGGGGCCGATGGGGGAGCTCTGGGCAGCTATTTATACGACGACACTGCCCGGTTCGGATGTACCGGTCTACTTTATCGACTATGAAGCCTTTTTCGGGCGGAGCGGTTTCTATGCCGATGAAAACGGCTTCTCTTACGGAGACAATGACAACCGTTTCGTCTTCCTCTCCAAGGCAGCTTTTCAGCTGGCCAAGAAGATCGACTTCCGGCCTGATATCATCCATGCCAATGACTGGCACACCGCCTCGATGCCACTGCTGAGAAATACCCGTTTCCAATATGATGAACATTTCGCCGACAGTGCGACAGTCCTGACCATACACAACATGCAGCACCAGGGCTTCTTCTTCAAAGGTATCATCGATGTGATGGAGGTCGGCTGGGAGCATTTCAACCCGATGGAGCTGGAGAGTATGGATGGGGTCAATATGCTCAAAGGCGGCGTGGCTCATGCCGATGCCGTCACCACCGTCAGCAAGAAATATGCCCATGAGATCCAGACGGCGGAGTTCGGTTTCGGTCTGCAGGATCATATGTGGGCACACCGCGGGAAGCTCTTCGGTATCCTCAACGGTGTAGACTACAACGAATGGAGCCCAGCTGTCGATCCTCTCATTCCGGCACATTTCGATATCGATGATATGGCAGGCAAGCAGGTCTGCAAAAATGCCCTGCGCAAACATTTCGGCCTGCCTGAGTGGGAAGTGCCTCTTATCGGTTTCGTAGGACGCTTCGCGGAACAGAAAGGGATCGAACTGATCGCCGGCGCTATCGAGGGGATGCTCCACATGGATGCGCAGTTCGTTTTCCTGGGAACAGGAGAGAAGTGGGCAGAGGGGTTCTTCAGCGATGTAGCAGCCCGATACCCTGACAAATTTGCCATCCATGTCGGCTACGACAATGGTCTGGCTCACCTGATCGAAGCGGGCAGTGATCTCTTCCTGATGCCGTCACTTTTCGAACCGTGCGGCCTCAACCAGATCTACAGCCTCAGGTACGGCACGCTTCCGATCGTCCGTGCGACAGGCGGACTCGATGACACGATCGAGAATTACGATCCGGTCCACGATACAGGCAATGGATTCAAATTCCAGTGGGCGACGCACGATGCACTTTATCACACAGTTCGATGGGCTGTCGATGTATGGCACCACGAGAAAGAGGCATTTGCCGCGATGCAAAAAAGAGCGATGCAGGCCCGCTATAGCTGGGAAGAGGCTGCCAAGGGCTACGAAACAGTCTACTACTGGATCCTTGCCAATCGAGAAATCACACAGTACCGCTAAGGAGGAACTATGTCATATGCAATTCACTATGATGTCACCCGTTTCGGGGAGACCGATATCTATCTTTTCAAAGAGGGGACACATGCCCGCCTCTACAAACATTTTGGCGCCCATGCGATGCAGCGTGAGGGTGTGGATGGCTACTACTTTGCTGTCTGGGCACCCAATGCCGCCTATGTCAGTGTGCGCGGTGA
The DNA here is from genome assembly GCA_029933395.1 of Sulfurovaceae bacterium. Lineage (GTDB taxonomy): Bacteria > Campylobacterota > Campylobacteria > Campylobacterales > Sulfurovaceae > SZUA-451. Next base: position 9,514 of record JAOZOG010000031.1, read on the forward strand.
CTTCAATGAGTACGACAGAGATTCGCACCCCCTGAAGATCCGTCTGGACGGTTCGGGAATTTGGGAAGGGTTTATCGAAAACGTCACCAAAGGCCAAACCTACAAGTTCCATATCCACTCCCACAATCAGGGTATGGTCCAGGACAAAGCCGACCCCTTTGCCTACTATACGGAGCGTGCACCCAACTCTGCTTCAAGGGTCTGGGATCTGGAGGGCCATCAGTGGAAAGACAAGGAGTGGATGGAGGTTCGACACAAGCACAACCATCATCAGGCCCCCATCTCCACCTATGAATTGCATCTGGGTTCCTGGCGTCGCAAGGGTGAATTTGGCGAAGAGTATCTGAGCTATACCGAATCAGCCGAAGCACTGGCAGCCTATCTCAGCGAGATGAACTATACCCATGTGGAGTTGATGCCGGTCACAGAGTTCCCTTTCAAGGGCTCGTGGGGTTATCAGGTCACCGGATATTTTGCACCAACATCGCGCTTCGGAACGCCTCAGGAGTTTATGGCATTGGTCGATACACTGCACCGCCACGATATCGGCGTCATCCTCGACTGGGTACCGTCACACTTCGTAACGGACGGTCACGGCCTGATGAATTTTGACGGTACCTGCCTCTATGAACACGAAGATCCGCGTCAGGGATACCACCCCGAATGGGGCAGTGCGATCTTCAACTATGAGCGCAATGAAGTCCGTGCTTTTCTGATCAGTTCTGCGATGTTCTGGTATGACTACTACCATATCGACGGTATCCGCGTCGATGCTGTCGCGTCGATGCTCCATCTCGACTATGCCAGAGAAGAGGGAGAGTGGATACCCAACAAGGATGGTGGCAACAAAAACCTCGGCGCCATCGCCTTCCTGCGCCAGCTCAACGAAACACTCTACGGCGCTTTCCCTGATACGATGACGATCGCCGAGGAGTCTACTGCCTTTCCAATGGTAAGCCGTCCTGTCAGTGACGGTGGTCTGGGATTTGGTTTCAAGTGGAATATGGGATGGATGCACGATACCCTCAAGTATTTCAAAAAAGATCCGATCCACCGACAGCATCACCACCATACGCTGACCTTCAGCTTCGTCTATATGTACAACGAAAATTATGTCCTGCCGCTCAGCCACGATGAAGTGGTACATATGAAGGGTTCGCTTATCAACAAAATGCCTGGCGACGAGAATCAGAAGTTCGCCCACCTGCGTGCGCTCTACGCCTATATGACCGCACATCCCGGCAAAAAGCTTCTCTTTATGGGTGGAGAGTTCGCCCAGTATGCAGAGTGGAATTTCGACCAGAGCCTCGACTGGCATCTGCTCGAGCACCCCAATCACAGAGGGATCCAGAAAGAGGTTTCAGACCTCAATGCACTCTACGCCAGAGAGAAGGCGCTGCACTTCTATGATTGCGAACCACTCGGATTTGAGTGGATCGACGAAACGGATTATCAGAACAACAATCTCTCCTTCATTCGAAAGAGTGACGATGATGAGATGCTCGTCGTCTGCCACTTTTCCGATAATGTTCAGCAAAAGTATCGCATGGGTGTCCCGGCAGCGGGAAGCTACGAAGTGATCTTTGACTCCCAGTCTCCGGAGTATGATGGGTGGACCGGAGCAGTCGGTACCGTACTCCACAGTGAAGCGACCGAGTGCCACGGCAGAGAGAACTCTATCGTCTTCGATCTGCAGCCCGTCAGCGTCCTCTTCCTCAAAAAGGTCTGATCGATGTCCGCTGAACGACGCAGCGGTATCCTGCTGCATCCCGTCTCCCTGCCCGGTCCTTATGGGATCGGCGATTTTGGTCCCTCTGCCTATACCTTCATCGATTTCCTGGAGCAGTCAGGCCAGAAACTCTGGCAGATGCTCCCGCTGGGTCCTACCGGCTATGGCAATTCACCCTATCAGTCACTCTCTGCATATGGCGGGAACCCGCTGCTGATCAGTCCCGAGCTTCTCATCGAAGAGGGCCTGCTCGATCCCAAAGCGATCAGCTCCCCCCAGGGCGACCCCTCGCGTGTCGATTACGACAGTGTGGCCATCTTCAAACTTGACTTATTGAAAAAAGCCTACCTTCATTTCAAACTCCTTCCCAGACACTCTATGGCAAAGCACTTCAGGGAGTTTTGCGAGAGAGAAGCCGGCTGGCTCGAGGATTTTGTCCTCTTCTTCGCATTGAAGTCCTATCACGGAGATATTCATTGGACAGAATGGCCCAAAAATATCCGCAAAAGACAGCCCAAAGCCCTGGCCTACTATCGGGAAAAACTGCAGGATGAACTGGAGTGGCACCGCTTCGTCCAGTTTCTCTTCTTCCACCAGTTCGAGCAGCTGCACGATTACGCCCGCAAACACCATATCAAACTCGTCGGAGATCTCCCGATTTTCGTCGCCCACGACAGCAGTGATGTCTGGAGTCACCCGGAGTGGTTCAAGCTCGATAAGGACGGCAACCCTACCGTCGTCGCAGGAGTGCCGCCGGACTACTTCAGTGATACGGGCCAACGATGGGGCAATCCCCTCTACAACTGGACCCGTCTCAAAAAAGAGGGTTACGCCTTCTGGATAGATCGTTTCCGTCACACCTTCAAGCTGTTCGATCTCGTCCGTATCGATCACTTCCGCGGCTTCGCCGGCTACTGGGAGATTCCCGCAGACGAGGAGACAGCGATCAACGGCAAGTGGAAAAAAGGCCCCGGCCGCGCATTTTTCAAAGCCCTGGGGCAGGCTCTGGGAGAAGACCTGCCAATCATCGCCGAGGATCTCGGTATTATCACCGATGATGTCAGAGAGTTGCTCGAGGCGACACAGTTTCCGGGAATGGCAGTCCTGCAGTTTGGTTTCGAATCGATGCGCAGCAACGACCCCAGTGCATTCCTCCCGCACAATCTCAGAGAAAACCAGGTCGTCTACACCGGCACCCATGACAACGAAACAATCATCGCATGGTGGGAGAAACAATCTGAAGAGGTACATGATTTCGTCCGGCGCTATCTCAACACCGATGCCGCTCTCATCCACAGAGATATGATTCGTGCCGCGATGGGTACCGTCTGCCGCTACGCCCTCTTCCCTATGCAGGACCTCCTCGGCCTCGGTGCAGAAGCCAATATGAACAAGCCCGGCACAACAGAAGGAAATTGGCAATGGAGAATGCTCCCAGATGTCACCACGGAGCCACTTGCCAAAGATCTGCTGATGATCACCAGGCTCTACGGACGGTAAATAAGCAGCGATGGTGGGCTCAAGAAGCTCACCCTGCAACATATTCCATTTGTGTAGGATTGGCGCACTTGTGCCCACCTCTAAAGAGTGGTTTTTCGGCTCACTGTATGACACTATATGTTTGAACCAAATAGATCCCTGAATTCTGGAAATATTCCTTCAAATCATTGTATAATACCCTATATACTATTTTGAAGGAGAAAAAATGAGTTTTGGAAACATCATCCTCTTGATCATTGTCGCCATCGCCGGCTACCTGATTGTCATCTACAACAAATTCGTTTCGCTGCGTGCCGGAATGGATGCTGCCTGGTCGGATATCGACGTACAGCTCAAGCGCCGCTATGATCTGATTCCTGCATTGGTCGATACAGTCAAAGGCTACAAAGATTACGAAGCCTCTACACTGGAGAAGGTCATCCAGGCTCGCCAACAGGGGCTCAGTGCCACGACAGTCAAAGAGAAAGAGGAGGCAGCCAATATGCTTACCGGTGCGCTGGGCAAACTCTTCGCGCTGGCAGAAGCCTATCCTGACCTCAAGGCCAACACCACCTTCCTCAATCTCCAGAGTGAGCTGAGCAGCATCGAAGATGCGATCCAGAATGCCAGACGCTACTACAATGCCATCGTCCGAGACTACAATGCCAAGCTGCACTCCTTCCCGGATCTCTTCGTAGCGCAAAAGTTCAACTTTGAACCGCGTGACTACTTCGAGCTGGATGAAGACGAAGCAGCAGCCGCCAAAAAGATGCCCAAAATAAACCTATGAAAAGGTTCCTTCTCACGCTCCTTCTCTTGGTGGGATGGGGAAGCGGACTTTTTGCCGAGAAGATCTCCCAGTACGATGTCAATCTGACCGTCCACCAGAGCGGTAAACTCTCCATTGTCGAGACGATCAAGTATGACTTCGAAGGTCTCTCCAAACATGGTATCTATCGCGATATTCCCTTCACCGTCAAAACCTCCGGTATGCCCAAAGATCTCGGCATAGGGGGCTTCTCGGTAACGATGGATGGCAAAGAGGTGCAGTGGGAGAAGAGCACGATCGACAGCTCCGATGCCGGAAAACTGATCCGCCTCAAGATCGGGTCCCCTTCTCTAATGATCACCGGCATACACACCTATAAGATCTCTTACCGGGTCGAAAAAGGGATACTCCCCTCCTCCGTCGGCAGTGACATGGACGCGATGCGCTGGAACGTCATCGGTACCGGGTGGACTATTCCAATCCAGCAGGCAAATATCGATATCTACCTGCCAGACTCACTCACTCAATCCAATATCAAGGCACAGGTTTTCCAGGGACGCTACGGCTCCCGCAGCAGCGGTGGAGATCTTGACTGGATCGGCCCCAGGCATCTGCATATCACAACCGGACCGTTGCAGGACCACGAGGGGGTAACGGTAGAGCTCAGCTACCCCATCGGCCTCCTCGATCAGACCGGCAAGGAAAATATGGAAGTCACCTTTTCCGAACGCCTTTTGGGAAGCTGGCACTGGCCGGTGATGGGCGGATTCCTGCTCTATCTCTTCAGTTTCTACAAGAGACATGCAGGATTCATCGATGAACGCTCCGTGGCTGTACGCTACTATCCTCCCGACGGGATGGATGTCCTTCAAGCCGGCCTGATCTATGACCGTTTCGCCGACAATGACGATTATGCCGCAGCGATTCTGGAGTTGGCACAAAAAGGTTATCTGGAGATCTACCAGGAGAGCAAGGATATCGACCCGATCCTGAAACGAACAGAAAAGCCTATTTTTGACCTCCCTGAAGACCTGCAATATCTGATGAGTCAGGTCCTCTTCAAGGGGGATAAAAAAAGTCATATGCTGAGAAGCAAATCGGAGAGTGAAGCCAGCCATCTCAAGGAAGGTTTCGGGAAGATCAATGACATTCTCTACAACTGGTCAGTCAAAGAGGGGTATATGCAGGATAATCCAAAAAAAGTACGCACAAACTTTCTCATCAAAAGTCTTTTGATACTTCTTCCTGTCATCGCTTTTGCGGCCTATTCGATGATCAAGCTCTACAATACCGAAGCTGTATTGATGCTGGGCTTCTCCTCCATCTTTATCATTGTGGGCCTCTCGATCACGTTTACACAAAAAGCAATCTTCCAAAAGCTCTTCGGAATCCTCTTCGCCGTTATGGGAAGTGGCCCGATGCTGACAATGGTGGGCCATTCGGATATGACAAGTCTCCTCTTTTTCAGTCCCCTGACTGCCATCATCGTGATCCTGATCGCTATCTATATCACCTACAGACATATCGGCGCCTATACACAAAAGGGTGCCTATGCCTACAAGCAGTTGCTCGGCCTCAAGGAATTTATGAGCCGGGTCAAAAAAGATGAGATCAAAAGACGTCTGGACGAAGACCCCCTCTATCTGGACAAAGCCCTCCCTTTTGCAATGCTTTTCGGCGTCTCAAAACACTGGCTCAAACTCTACGAAGAGCTCAATGTCAGCTACCCCTACTGGTACCATGGACGCCCCTATGGGCTGAGTGATTTCTCCGACAGCATACAGAGCGCCTCCACTCCTCCCCCATCAAGCAGCGGCGGCTTCTCAGGCGGCGGAGGCTTTTCCGGTGGTGGTGGCGGCGGTGGTGGTGGCGGCTCCTGGTAGTCCCGGGTCCCGATATCTCGGGGCACTGGCCCCCCTCGCCACTCCTTCTCAGAGTACCACATACTCTGTCCACCTGATCAGTCTCTTTTTCGTCCTGACTTCTACTTTGCCTCCTCTGCTCGCAAATACCCTATAGCCATAGATTCCGCAGGGTTCTTCGCCTCCCCCAAAACTCAATCTGCTTCACATTTAACATCGTAACCATTGCGTGTTTTTCTGTAGGGCACCTCTAAAAATAGGTAATACCCACAACATCTCCAGCTTTTGTCTGGGCTAAAAGTCTGTCGGACTCATACATAATTGGCTGCAAAATCCACTCTTTTTAAATAGCTACAGCTATTCGCCTCAAAAGAGCCAAAAATATGTCTAAAAGATTGAATTTTCGCTTCAATCAGACGAGTCCGACAGACTCCTGGGAGATTGTCGGACTCCTGGGAGTATATTCAAAGAGCAAAATAGTCGCCATAACTTCAGGGCGCCACCTATTTTTAGAGCTGCCCTACAGCCGCTCATACGCCATCTTGATCAAAAACGGCGGCAATAATGTTGTCAACACGATGACTAGAATCAGTGCCGTATAAACTTCGCTGCTGAAGATTCCGCTGGTGCGCCCTATCTCTGCAAAGATAAGACCGACTTCACCGCGCGGGACCATAGAGAGCCCGATGATGATCTGTTTCTTTCTGTCCAGCTCTTTGACCAGCAGAGGGGTTAGCATCTTGCCGATGACCGATACAGCCAGGATAGCCCCTCCAAAAAGCCAGATATGTGATCCGCTCCAGTCGATCTCGCTCATATCGATCGAGAGGCCGACGGTGACGAAAAAGATCGGGGTGAAGAGGAAGACGACAGGATGGATCTCTTTTTCGATCTTTTCAGAAAAAGCATGATTCTCATGTATTGCGACACCAAAAGGAAGAAAGAATCGACGGGAGAGTGCCAATCCTGCCGCAAATCCGCCGATGATCTCCGGCGCTCCCATCTTGTGTGCGAGCCAGGCGAAGAAGAGGACGAGCGAAAAGATCGCAGTGGGGATCAGGCCGGGATAGCTGCTTTGGTGTTCATATTTCTGGATCAGTTGCGCCATCAGTTTGGCGGCGATCGGTGCGATCAGGAAAAAGGCGACGATGAAAAGAAAGACTTTTCCTGTATCGACCAGATCCACCCTGCCGCTCTGGGCAAAATCGTAGAGAATCGCCAGCAAAATCACCCCGAAGATATCGTCGAGCACGGCAGCACCCAGGACGATCTCTCCTTCGTCACTCTGATTTTTTTTGAGATCTTTGAGGACACGCACAGTGATACCGATACTTGTCGCCGTGATCGTACCGCCAATAAAGAGTGAAACGATCAGAGAAAGGTCGAAGAGGTAGTAGGAGACAAAAGCACCCGATACAAACGGCAGAAAAAACCCGCCTACGGCAATCAGAGCGGCGCTCCATCCACTCGCCGTAAGCTTATGCAGGTCGGTATCGAGCCCCACATCGAAGAGCAGCAGGATGATACCGATCTCAGCCAGCAGTTTGATCGTATCACTCAGTTCAATCCAGCCCAAAAAGGTCGGCCCCAGCAGCA
>JAOZOG010000592.1 GCA_029933395.1 Sulfurovaceae bacterium
TCGGAAACACTGAACCGAATGGTCGTCTGTCGTTTCTCATGTAACGCTTTGGTGTAGGATGCGTACTGTTTCAACCGTTCCTTCTCCTTCTCGTTAATCGCAACATCCTTCCATTCACCCCGCTCTATTTCATCCAAAAGTTCCTGTTCTTCTTTATCCAAAATAATCTCTTTTTCCGATCTTTTCATTTTTTCGACCCTCCATACTCTTTTTTCATTTTACGACTCGGTATGACCGTTTTCAGAAAAATTTCTATATCGTTTTCGACAAACGGTACATAATAGATATATTCTCGTATTTCTACAATCAAAATCTGTTGGTTTGGGTACTTGTCGGTATTGGGATGCACCTTTTTCCCAAGTATCGCACCCTTTTCGATCTGTTCCATCACATCTTCGAAACAGACGCCTCTTTGCAGCTTGAGCAGCTGGTTTTTTCCCTCGCTCCACCGGATAATTTTATTTTTTTGTAACTCTTTCATATCTACAAAATTATATCATATTCAAATTAAGTTCAAAAATTTTGGCAGCTCGGCGATCGAATCGACCACAAGATCGGGTTCGATCCCTCTTTCGAGATCTTCGGGGCGGAACTTTCCGGTACGCACCAGACAGGTTTTCATACCGGCGTTTTTCGCGCCTCCGATGTCGCTTTCGATATCGTCGCCGACCATCAGGACATGGGCCGGGTCGACACCCATCGACGCGACGGCGGAGAGGAAAAAACTCTTCGCCGGTTTGCCGATGATGCGCGCCTCTTTGCCCGAGGCGTACTCCAGCAGCGTCACGAATCCCCCCGCATCGAGGCTGAGGCTGCCGTCGGCATCCTTGAAATAGCGGTTTTTCGCGACGGCGACCGGCTCGGCGCCCGCCATCAGGTGGCGGAAGGCGGTATTGAGCTTTTCGTAGGTGAAGTCGGTGTAGGCGTCGGCGATGAAGACGTAGTCGGGCCGTTCCGAGACATAGTCCGAAAACTCCCCCTCCACGTGATGGTAGAGGAGGAAGTACCCCGTCGCCTTCCGGTCGTCGAGAAACCGTTTCGTCGCATCCAGCGCCGTAAAAATCGAGCTCTCATCGATATCGAACCCCATCTTCCGCAGTTTTTCATGGACTTCACGGCGCGTCTTTCGGGTCGTGTTGGTGATGAAACGCATCGGATAGCGCTTCTTGAGCGATTCGACCGCCCCGACGGTGCCTTCGATCGGCTT
>JAOZOG010000169.1:0-3723 GCA_029933395.1 Sulfurovaceae bacterium
TATTGTCATTGATAAAAAAGCCGTGGGTTGCTATATGAAGAATTTTTGGTTCTTTGGTTTGGATCAGTGTTGATTCGGTTGCTTTGTCTTTATCGTACTCCTTTACATTGCTGCCCAGTATAGCTTTGATCTCTTCGGCTTCTGCCTGTGTCCCGGGAAGAGGGGGGAAGCGCATTGCAAAGAGAGATTTGATGATCCCTGAACGGTCGGTATTGGGAGTAATGATGACGGCTCCTCTGTGTTGAGATTTCAGATTGGTATTGAAATTTGGATCAGCGAAGATCACAGCATCCTTTTTGACTTTGGATACTTTGTCCCTGGAATACCTATAAAGCCTTACGAGCTCTTTGCCGCTTGGGATATAGCGTATCTCTTTTTCTTCTATGAAATATTCTCCCTTTTCTTTATTGTAGAGTGTCTCGAAGGGCAGGAGTCTGAGTGCTCCATCAGGGGAGATGATAAGGTTTGTTTTGTTTTTGAGAGTATTCTCCAATGGTTTCTTGATGACAAGGTCATAGAGTTGGGAGAGTTTTGTTCTCGACTCCGATGTCAGTCTCTTTAGCTTCTCATCGGTGATAGCGTTATCACTGAGAATAGTATGTATATCTTCTCTGAATGCTTTGATGAGGCCATCTATCTTTTTGGTACTGTTCTTGTCTACTCTTGTGAATTCTGCAGCGTTTTTGTTATCCAGAGTGAAGAGGTAATAGTATCCTCCTGTTTTGGCATAGTCTATATAGAGTTCATTTTCTTTGAGATGCGAAGTGATATCTTTATAGGTGATGGACTTCAATCCCTGTTGTTCTTTTAGGCTATCAGCTTTGGAGGCTATCTCGTTTGTAAGGTCCGATATCTTCTTTTCTGTCTCTTTGATATTCTTTTGCCAAGTCTCTTTCCAGTTTTTTTTGGGGAGGGTCTGGTAGAGTTTGGCAAGGTATCGTTTGGAACTTACGAGATCTTCTATTTTTGTTTTAAGCTTCTTGTCTCTGGTGGAGGCGTAGAGGGTTACGATAGCGTTTTCGCTGTCGAAGACAGAGCCTTTGTAGTTGAGCCAGGCGTTGGCGCCGGAGTGAAGGATCTTCCGGGCTTTGGTGGTATTGCCTTCTTTGTTGAGTTGGCGGATATAGTGGTAGGAAGCGGAGAGGAGTGATGTGATGTATAGGGAGGTGGATTTGAGGTAGCTCTCTTTTTGCTTGGCATCAAGGATGGTGAAGATATTGTCGCGGTTGTGCAGGAATGCATCGAAGGCGAGCCGGGCGTAGTGGTGGGATTGGGGATGGTTGTGCATTTGCTTGTAGGCCAAGCCGACATTGTTGTAGCTCAGAATTGTTGAGGGGTGCTCTTTGCCCAACAGTTTCACTCTCAGCGCTAAGGCTTTGCGCAAGTAGGGTAATGCCTTGGCGTAGTCCCCTTTTAGATAATAGAGTGTACCCAAATTGTTATATTCGTAAGAGAATGCCGGATGCTTATTCCCTATCAATTTTTCTTTTATCCCGAAAGATGTTTTGCAATACTGAATCGCTTCGGAATAGTTGCCCATCTTCTGATAAAGTACACATAGATTTAGATAGCTATTGGCAGTTCTCACATTATTTTTTCCTAGAATATTTTCACGAATTTTCAAAGATTTCCGATAATATCTCAGGGCTTTTTTGTATTCCCCGGTCAGTCTGTAAAGCAGGGCTATGTTGTTGTAGCTGGTGGCGGTATGGATATGCTCTTTGCCCAAAACTCTTTCTCGTATCGCCAAAGATTTTTTATGGTAGATCAAAGCTTTGTCATAATCCCCGATTTTAAAGTAAGCCATTCCCATATTGTTATAGCTCATGGCAATATAACGGTTGTCGTTTTTGAAGCTTTTTTTGAATATCGTCAAGGCTTTGCGAAAATATTTCAAAGCATTTTTGTAATCACCCATCAATTGATAAAGTTCCCCAATTTTATTATAGCTTATTGCGGTATTTGGATGCTTTTCGCCCAAGAATTTTTTTCTTATTGCCAAAGTTTTTTCGTGACTGCTTAGAGCTGTCGGATAATTTCCAATTTTTTCATAGAGGATACCCAGATTTTCATAATCACCAGCAATCTTAATTTGGTCGTTTGGGGGGGCCTTCTCCCTGAGAGACAATGCCTTTCGGTAAAAATTGATCGCTTCGTTAAAGTTTGAGGCAAAATGATAATCGGTAGCGATATTTTCATAACTCTCAATTATATCACGATGCTCTTCTCCCAATAATTTCTTTTGTATCTGCAAAGCCTTTGTGTGGTACTCGATAGCTTTATGATAGTTTTTCAGATAATAGTAGGCAGTTCCGATGTTGTTGTAGCTTGTAGCTGTATGCAGGTGCTTTTCCCCAAGTGCCTCTTTGGTTCCCCGGAGGGCATTTTGATAAAATATGAGCGCATTATGATAGTCGCCTTCTGCTTGATATACTGCACCGATATTGTTGTAGCAGGCAGCAGTATCGGGATGTTTTTCGCCCAGAATTTTCTTTCGGATAGCCAATGATTGTTTAAGATAGTCGAGAGATCTGTTGTAGTCACCTTTTTGGTATGCTTCTATTCCCTGATTTTGGAATGTCTGATCTGCCTTCAGCCAATCTTTTCTGCTTAAGTCTTTTGATTCCATCGCACTGATCCATACAATCAGAACCAATACAATAGCAAACCATTTCTTCATTTTTTCCCTTTGATTTCATTCGGGAGAGTACTGTTCTTTCGGCTAGAGCTGCAGCTCGACAGGCAGTATCCTGATCATATCTGCCTTAAGGCGCCTCCACTCTCCCACTACCGGATCAGAGTGATAGACTTTTGTTTTACCGTCGATGACTGTGATCCAGGCAAGTCCTCCTCTGGTATCGAGCAGGACTCTGTAGCTGTTTTGCGGTTTGATACCTTTGCTCATAAATGCCAGCACCTCTTTGGCTATTGTTGGACTTTCGATATAAAGCCCCCCCTCTGTGTTGATCGCTGCGGAACGGGGGTCGAGGTTGAAGCTTCCAACAAAAACGGCATTGCTGTCAAAAACCATCGCTTTGGCATGGAGTCCCGTGTTGTTCGTGTCGCTGATCAATCGTCTGTTGACGATTCTGTTGGCTCCCGCATCCGGTCTCAGTTCGTAGAGCTCCACTCCTGCCGACAAAAGCTCTTTGCGATATCCTGCATAGCCGGCATGCGCAGCTATGACATCATTGGAGGCCAGGGAGTTGGTCAGGAGTCGTACTTTGATACCACGTTTTTGCAGTCGTATCAGTTCCGCAATCCCTGACGGACGCGGAATAAAATAAGCCGATTCAATATGAAGAGATTTTTTGACTGACTGAACCCGCTGCTTTAGCTTTTGGATCATGGTATTCTTTTGCTTATCTGCTTCGATATACATCATATCCGGATCATCCCATACATAGACAGCTTTCGCCCAGACAAAGCTATCTCGAATACGGATCATATCTTTTTTGAGTATTTCAATATCTTGGTTGAGGTGATAGGGAAAGTGAAGTCCGCTTATTCTTCGATGTATCATTTGCTGTATGTTTAAGAGATCCTTTTTTGTATAGGAATGTTTTGCCAAAGCACCGATCGGTACTGTCCAGTTACTATTCCAAAAATGATCATAGACAGAAGATATTTGCCTCACCACAGGACCGGCTGCTGCGATGTCCAGATCTCGGAAGCTCGTTTCTTCTCACACTCCAAAATATTGATCCCCTATAATGCGCCCGC
>JAOZOG010000169.1:3733-4725 GCA_029933395.1 Sulfurovaceae bacterium
AATTGTTGTGTTGTGCATACGATGGTTGACTCTGTCATAATCACCAATACAATCGAGAAGATGGCTGTTTCGGTGTGCGAAAGGGTTGAAGATTCGAATTTGGATATTTGGATGCTTATTTATAGCGGCTACAATATCATCTCTACCGTTTTGCCCTATGTCATCGAGAAGTATACGCACTTTTACACCACGATTGGCGGCATCGAGTACTTCACTGGCCAGAATCAGGCCTGTTTTATCCGATTTCCAGAGATAATACTGAAGATCAAGACTTTTCTGTGCCAATCTGGCCATAGCAATACGCGCTGTAAATGCATCCTGGCCATAAGGAATCAGTTTGAATCCTGATTTGCCGGAATGTTTTTTGGCCTCTTTTTCAAATAAACGACCAATCTTTGTAGATTGGTAGTCGGCAAATGCCGAAGAAGTGGTATGCCGATAATTTTTTGGCAAACTGGTACATCCCGACAGAAGAAAAAGAATGATAAACAGAAACAGTATATTTTTTTTCATCCGTCACTCCTTGCTCTATTCCGATATCGCACAATGATGATATCACTTTTATAGTTAAAATCACGGGAAGTCACTCTTGTGGAAAATATTCTTCCTGGTGAAATTCGTCATCCTTAAGCGGCATTGGCAGCAGTCAGCGCAATACCGGATTTGAGCATCGGATCAGGGGTGGTGTTGTCGTTGATGATTTTTTTGATTGGGCATATACTACTTCAGTGCTTTTCTTGTCAGTATAATTTTTCTATCTCCGATCCGAATAAGATCCAAATCATAAGCCAGAGCATATTTGGTCACAGCCTCAAGAACCATAGCGGCAGTAAAAGCCTGAGACCGCCAATGTGCCAGATCCATAAACGAAGAGGCAAAGAAGAGGCCTGAATCCCACACGGCACACTTGCTATCGGAGGAGGCAAAGCGTTTCAGCGTAGAAGGATTGTGAGGTTTTTCCCATTTGGTTGACGCCAGAAGGTAAGTGATCC
>JAOZOG010000593.1 GCA_029933395.1 Sulfurovaceae bacterium
TGGTGACAAAGTAATCCTGTATGTCGCCGAACATCTCAAACAGCTTATCCGCCCGAAGGATATCCTGGCACGTTACGACAGCGATGAATTCGCAATACTCTATTTCGACGTGAAAAACGAGTATGAACTGATAAACATCGTAAAGCGTATCAACGACATCTGCGCAGAACCTCTTTTTATCGATGAAGAGGAGCTCTATGTGACACTCAGTGTCGGAATCTCCCTTTTCCCCAAAGACGCCAAGAGCTCGGACGACTTGAGAATGGCGGCCGAAACTGCCCTCAAAAATGCCAAAGAGCAGGGCGGCAACACCTATCTTTTCTATTCAAAAGAGTTCAACACAACGCTTCAGACTTCCATACAGCAACAAAACGAACTGACCAAGGCGATTCACAATGGAGAATTCGTTTTGTATTACCAGCCCCAGATCGATCTTGAAAGCATGAGAGTTTGCGGTGCCGAAGCGTTGATACGATGGAACCATCCTGAAAAAGGAATGATTCCCCCCGGAAATTTCCTTCCGCACCTGGAAGAATCGAGTCTTATCGAAAAAGTTGGAGAATGGGTCATCAGCGAAGCATGCCGACAGATACTTGTATGGCAAAATGAAAAAATCGACATCCATATACCGATTGCGATCAACATATCTCCCAAACAGATCATCAGAAACGAAAAATTTTTCCACGAACTCCTGAAACGTGTAAAACAGTCAGGTATCGATCCTTCCTTTTTGCACGTGGAGATCACAGAGTCACTGATCATGGAAAATCTGGAGTTGGCGACGAAGGGACTTTCATTGCTCGACCGTTTCGGCATCCGGTCCGCCATCGACGATTTCGGAACCGGATATTCATCTCTTTACTATCTCAAAAAGCTCCCGGTTCATATATTGAAAATCGATCGGGTTTTCATTAAAAACATTCCGGAAAGCGAAGAGGACTGCGCTATCGTCAACGCAATCGTCTCCATGGGTAAAAGTCTGAAAAAACTGACAATCGCAGAAGGTGTCGAGACGAAACAGCAGCTCGATTCTGTCAAGGAAAGCGGTTGCAACATCGTACAGGGTTTCTACTTTGCCAAACCGATGCCCGCTGCCGAATTCGAACGCTTCTTCCACACCTTTCACGAGAACCCCTCGATTTAACGTGATTTCGGCACATACTCCAAAATCACCGGTTCGCTGAAGTTGGGCACGTCGTCGTAGG
>JAOZOG010000032.1:0-5438 GCA_029933395.1 Sulfurovaceae bacterium
TTAATATTCAACTTTTTGATTGGAAGACTTGTTGGCGGAAGGGATTTTTAGAGGTGCCCATAAGTCATTTTGCAGAAGAAGTGCCTCGATCGCCTCAAGAGCCGGCTTCGGTGTTTTGTGCAGCCGTAACAATTCTGCAAGTTCTGCAAATATCATCAACACACTATTTTGCGAAAGAATACTTTTCATCAATGTGGGAAACCTGGCTATCTCGCTCAGGAAGAAAAACTTTACCAGTGACCTCTCTGTTGCTTTGCCCTTGATTATCATCTGATCCTCTTTGCCAAAGAGCTTTTGGTCTTCAGAAAGAGAGAGAATTTTTCTTACCTCTTTGTAGTTGAACTGCTTGATATTTTTGCCTTTGGCTACTTTATCAGTAAGATAGCCGACAATCTTTTCTCTATCTTCTTGAGTCACATCGTAGTGATCTATTTTGAGATCAGCCAAAACCTTGTAGAGTCTATAGATATCATAGAGATAACTGTATCTCGGTGCTGCTTTTTCGTCAGGATAGTAGCTGCAATTTCCAAAAAGAGACGCATCATTTTCCGGCATAACCTGGTCTGTAATAGTCTCCTGCAAAGCCTCGACAAATTCGCCACACTCTTCACTACCCAACTTTAAGGCGCCCAAGTCATACTGTTTGCCGACAATCACCTCTATCTCATGTTCGATATCCTCTCTTCTGATCATCTTTTCATAATCATCGTGATTACGATATGAGCGAAACTCTCCCTCCTGAACAGCCTTGTGGATCACTTGTGCGATCGTATCGGTCTTGTATCTGCTTTTAAGCCGCTCCACTCTCCCGAGCGCTGCATAGACTCTCCGCTTCTCATCCGCACTACTGTCATCATCCACACTCTCCTCGATAAGCCCAAGCTCCAACTCCAGCTCATAAAGTAAATCTTCGGTAGCGATCGACTTATATCCTCTATGTTTTGCCATATGTGACAATACAGCAAAAAGCTCTTCAGGCTTCAGTGCCTCCGATAGCGCAACTTCTGCCCTAAGTCTCCATTTGTCTTTAATGGGATTTTTCTTTTGTATATCCATACACTCTTTATATGTCAAAATCCCAAATTTTTCAAAAATCCTGGCGAGGTTTTTAATTCGTCTTCTTCTTTTCTCTATCAATGCTCTTTGACCTGCCTGCTCGGAGCGCGAAGTCTGCCTTGATTTCCCATCTTTGTCATAAGGCGCGTCTCTCATTATGACACTGTTATCCAGACAAATATAACTGTTTCTTTCCTGCTCTTCCAATACAGAATAACCCAAAGAGCTGATTCCCAAATCCAAACTCAGTATTTTTTTCATACTTTTCGTCCTACATTTTATTGCATTACTGCATTATATCAAAGTTAAAGTTTTGCCCTACTATTACATCTAATTATTTTCTAATAAACAACAAATTTCGCAGATTTTGAAATATTTTCCAATTCCCCTTGACATTCCAAACGTTTTGGGCTATAATGCCGTCCACATAAGCATTACGCTTCTGATGAGATTGGGGTATGGCCAAGCGGTAAGGCAACTGGTTTTGGTCCAGTCACTCGGGGGTTCGAATCCCTCTACCCCATCCAGTTGGATTCTCGAATCCTCCTCCTTTTCAATTGTCGCGGGATAGAGCAGTTCGGTAGCTCGTCGGGCTCATAACCCGAAGGTCGTAGGTTCAAATCCTACTCCCGCAACCAAATCAAACTTTCACAAATTCAAACTTTCAAACATAACTTCATACCACAAGCACTTATTGCTATATTCCTACAGGGTCATATCGCCGGCATTTTTGCAGGAGCATATTGAAAAAATTGAAGATTTTACTCGAAATTGGTATTGTTCCCACACCCAATCCGGATGTGAGCCGCAGTGTTAGTTTTTTCCCAGCTTATAAAAGTAATTGGTTGCTTCGACGAAGCCGTCTACACTACCGCAGTCAAAACGCTTTCCTTTGAATTGATAGGCAATAACCATCCCTTTTTTGGCTTGTTCACAAAGGGCATCGGTGATCTGGATCTCTCCGTTTTTTCCCGGTTCTGTCTGTTCGATCATCTTGAAGATATCTGGGGTCAGGATATAACGTCCGATCACGGCGAGATTGGAGGGTGCTTTGTCTCGCTCGGGTTTTTCGATCATATTGGAGACCATATAGACTCCCTCTTCGATCATATTGCCCTCGATAACGCCATACTTGTGCACCTCATCATCGGGCACCTCCATGGTTGCGACGATACAGCACTTGTATTTGTTGTAGAGAGAAACCATCTGTTTGAGTACCCCGTCACCGTCAGGATTGACACAAAGGTCATCGGCGAGAATAACTGCAAAGGGGTCCTGCTCTCCGACCAGGACCTTTCCTTTGTGTATCGCATCTCCCAGACCTTTCATCTCATTCTGGCGGGTATAGGTAAAAGTACATTGATTGATGAGAGTACGGATCTCGGTGAGTAGCTCTTCTTTGGGTGTGCCCTTGATCTGGTGTTCCAGTTCGTAGGAGATATCGAAGTGGTCCGTTATCGCACGCTTGCCCCGCCCTGTGATGATCGCCATCACATCACAGCCAGCTTCCAGTGCCTCTTCCACACCATACTGAATCAGCGGCTTGGTCAGGATGGGAAGCATCTCTTTGGCCATCGCTTTGGTCGCCGGCAAAAAGCGGGTACCGTAGCCCGCTGCAGGGAAAAGACATCTATGAATCATTACTGTTCTCCTTCAATTTCAAGTAACTCAATCACTTTTTCGATTGGCCGCCCGATGACTGCTTTACCATCTTTGATGACAATCGGCCGTTCGATCAGCTTGGGATGGGCAACCATCGCTTCGATCAGTTTTTCGGGATCGCTCTCCTCTTTGAGCTTGAGTTCTCTATAGATCGCCTCTTTGGTTCGCATCAGCTCTCTGGGTTCCATCCCCAGCATCGACAAGAGTTCCTTGAGCCGATCGACCGTCAAATCCTCATCGAGATACTTGACGACCTCCGCCTCTACACCCTTCTCCTGAAGCAGTGTGGCAGCGGCTCTTGACTTACTGCATCTTGGGTTGTGCCATATCGTTATTTTTGACATTTTGATACTCTCCTGACAAATTTTATTGTGCTTTATCCGGATACAGGCTTCCCTGCATCATCTCCAGGCGCTGTGCAACCGAACTGATCTCTTCGCCATACGTTTCGAACTGCTGCTGAATAGCCTCAGCTTTGGTGAGCAACTCTGTAGCGAAGCGATAGTGCCGCTGATACTCCCAAAGTATGGCAACACTCTCCAGGAGTGCCAGAAATGTCGATGCCTCTATGACCATGATACCTTTTTTGGCTGCCAGGTCACAGAGACGCTTCTCATGCCTGCAGGCTACCTGAAGTGCGTCACCGATGGGAAGCAGCATCCAGCACCGATCCTGGTCGGGCATCGACTTGGAAACACTATCGACGTGCTTCTCGAAAGCATCCAGGTAGTTGCCCAGAGCGATCGCTCTCTTCTTGCGGTCTGTCGTCTGACGATATAGCTCATAAGCCGCCATAGAGAAAGTCGTATCGATCGTCAGTGTCTGGCCATCCGGAAGTGTGATCTTCAATAGTCTGACCAGCTTCTCTTCCGACTCGGATCTCTCGACGTGCATCCACTCTCTTTCGCTGAGTCCGGAGAGCTTGAGAAGATAGGCTGCCACGGCACCCGATGCCTCCTCTATACGCACTTCGTCCCTCAGCTTCTCGATCATCGTCTGCACACTTTCGCCGATCTTCAGTTTCGACTCGACCTTCGCAGCGATATCGTTTTGCATATCGCCCTCTCTTCCAAGGCTTTTCCTGAGACTGGAGACAATCTCTTTTTGATACTGCAACATCTCTTCACTCAGAGGCAAAATCTGTGACATTACCTTTTCGTGTCGCAATGCATCGAAAAGATTCCGGTTTTTTTCGATGATACCTTCTGCCAGACCCTCGATCTCCTGACGCTGCTTTTCTGTATTGCCCTGCAGTGACATCAATTTTTCGAAGATGCGTCGCTCCTGCTCTCTCACCTTCATCAATATTTTCGTATTCTCTGTCCTGAATCGGGTATTCTCTTCGACCAGAAAGACATTTCGTTTTTGCAGACTTTTATACTTGTAGACCAGTGTCTGATACTCTTTGCTGCAGGCTTCGATCGTATCGAGCTGCTCTTTTTCCTTCTCTTCGAGAAGATTCATCCTCTCCTGCATCTTGAAGATCAACTCTTTTTTGGATTGGAGCGCGACTTTTGTATCGTTGAATTGCCTGAGCTCCTCCTCCAGGGCATCATCCTTGATCCGTACCTCTTTCAGCTCCGCCTGTAATGCCGAAATCTTTTCATTTTTGCTGATATCGATCTCTTTGGCGTCAAAGATACGATTTTTGAGAAATTTGATCCGGCTGATAAACACCACGACGACAAGGGCGATTGCCAGAACGAATGCCGTCACCACACTGATAATAAAGAGACGTTGCGACTCATCACCCAGCGAATCTAAAAGAGCTTCCACCTGTTACCACCCTATCCTGTCATACGAATCGGGGTAATCGCACTTCATCTTTGAGTCGGGGATCTTTTTGTCTCCATAACGCATTTTGGAAAAAACGATCAAGACATTATTATCCAGATCATCCCGGTATGCAATACGGCTGAGTTCTTTTCTGCTATTGACCTGTATCGTATAGTTTTTGCCTTTGAATTTGGCGATGTAGACTGATTTGCGATGGGGTTTGGCATTGTTGAGTATGGCGGGGAGGTCCAACCCCTTATCCATTCTGTAGCCGGTCACCTGTTCAAGGTCATGATCGACCACCAAAAGCTCCCTTCCATCTGAGCAGACCTCTTTTTTGCTGGGCGAAAGGTAGCGCCACTTGAAGTGATCCGGGGAGGAAAAGGCTATCTCCCCCCGGTAAACGATCTGCTTCTTCTGCTCATTGGTCACCGTCTGCCTGAATGCCGCCTGGAAGCTCTGAGGCAGGCTTATCACACTCTGCGAAAAAAGCAGGGAAGTAGACAAAACAAAAAGTATCAATCGTAAATTTCCCATTACACCCTTTCCTTATTCTAGAAATACTCTTCAGAAGCAGTCGAATCTTAAAAGGAGTTATTTTACTTAAATATCCATAACAATATAATGAAACGGTTATAAACTCCTGTCGTCAACAACATTTATAATAGATTTGGGTAAAATAGCCTGAAAATTTTACATGGGTACACTTCGGAGTTCGTACCACTCCCCAGATTCCCTCAGAGGATACGATAGATAATGCTTAAAAACATCACAAAAATTTTTGGTTCTGCAAATGATAGACTGGTCAAAAAATATCTCAAACGCGCCAAACTGATCAACGCACTCGAGCCAACTTATGAACCGATGAGCGACGAAGAGCTCCAGGCGGCCTTCAATGCACTCCGACAGGAAGTGATCGAAGAAAAACGCACACTCGACGAAGC
>JAOZOG010000032.1:5538-16927 GCA_029933395.1 Sulfurovaceae bacterium
AAAGTCTACAACTTCCTGGGCTATACGGTAGGATGTATCACGACCGATATCCATGATGAAATGGCCCGAAAAGCACAATATGCCGCCGATATTACATACGGAACTAACAATGAGTATGGTTTCGACTATCTGCGTGACAATATGAAAGTCCGTGCCGACGAAAAGGTACAGAGAGAGCACCACTATGCCATCGTGGACGAAGTCGACTCCATTCTCATCGACGAAGCAAGAACACCGCTGATTATCTCAGGCCCGACACAGCGAAATGTCAACCACTATCCCCGTGCCGACGAGATCGCCAAGCAGATGATCAAAGGGGAGAAGAAAGAGACCAAGCCCGGAGAACCGGAGATCACCACCGGTGACTTCATCGTCGATGAGAAGAACAGAGTCATCGTGATGACAGAGCAGGGCCTGGAGAAGGCACAGGAACTCTTCGGCGTAGACAACCTCTACAGCCTCGAAAACGCCATCCTCTCCCACCATCTTGACCAGGCACTCAAAGCACACTACCTTTTCGAAAAAGATGTCGATTATGTCGTCAACAACGGCGAAATCATTATCGTCGATGAGTTTACGGGGCGTCTCTCGGAGGGACGCCGCTACAGTGAAGGCCTGCACCAGGCACTCGAAGCCAAAGAGGGCGTCGAGATCCAGGAGGAGTCGCAGACACTGGCAGAGATCACCTACCAAAACTACTTCCGTCTCTACGACAAGTTGGCCGGTATGACCGGTACAGCACAGACCGAAGCGACAGAGTTTGCGCAGATCTATGGGCTCGAGGTCGTCTCTATCCCGACCAATGTTCCTGTCAGACGACTTGACAAAAACGACCTCATCTACAATACCGAGAGAGAAAAACTCGATGCCGTCGTGAAAAAGGTCAGAGAGCTGCACAAGAAAGGACAACCGGTACTGATCGGTACAGCATCGATCGAAAAGAGTGAAATGATCCATGAGCGCCTCAAAAAAGAGAAGATCCCCCACAATGTTCTCAACGCCAAAAACCATGCCCAGGAGGCGCAGATCATTATGGATGCCGGCCTCAAGGGTGCAGTCACCGTCGCCACCAACATGGCAGGACGTGGTGTCGATATCAAGATCGATGACGAAGTGCGTGAACTCGGTGGACTCTATATCCTCGGTACAGAGCGTCACGAGAGCCGCCGTATCGACAATCAGCTGAGAGGACGAAGCGGACGCCAGGGTGATCCTGGAGAGAGCCAGTTCTATCTCAGTCTCGATGATAATCTGCTGCGCATCTTCGGCGGTGAAAAGATCCGAAATATCATGAGCCGCCTCGGCGTCGAAGAGGGTGAATATATCGACTCGAGGATCGTCACCAAAAGTGTCGAAAAGGCACAGAAAAAAGTCGAAAATATGCACTATGAGTCGAGAAAGAATATCCTCGAATACGATGATGTCGCCAACCATCAGCGTAAAGCGATCTACGCCTTCAGAAACCAGCTGCTCGATCCGAACTTCGATATCGGTACGAAGATCAAGGAGAACAGAGCCGAATATATCGAGGATCACCTGATCGAATGTGAAATCTTCGAGGGGGCACCCAAAGAGGACTTCAAGCTCGACAAACTGGTCGGTATGATCAAAGAGGAGCTGAATGTCGATATCCCTGTCGATGCACTCAAAGAGAAGGATCGCGATGAGATCTTCCAGACCGTCACCGAGATCCTCGAGAAGCATTATGAAGAGAAAATGTCTATGATCCATCCTGATCAGCGACCGGAAATCGAAAGTGTTCTCTATCTCAGAGTTCTCGATCCGGAGTGGCGAGATCACCTCTATGAAATGGATGTCCTCAAAACCGGTATCGGACTGAGAGGCTACAACCAGAAAGATCCACTGACCGAATACAAGCAGGACAGCTACAAACTCTTCCAGGATCTGATCAGACGAATCAAGTTTGAAGCGATCAAGCTTCTGCACCTCGTACAGTTCGATTTCGGTACTCCAGAGGAGGAGGAGCAGGCAGTCGAAGAGATCAAGAACGAGCTGGAAAGCTCTATCGAGGAGACGACGCTCAACCAATCCTACGAAGAGGGAGAGATTACCGATCCCAAACTGAAGAAAGGCAGAAAGCCGATCACCAGTACGAAAAAACCAAAAAGAAATGATCCCTGTCCCTGCGGCAGTGGGAAGAAATATAAAAACTGCTGCGGAAAAAGCGGTCCCAAAAAAGGGTTGCTCGCCTAAATGAGCCAAGAGACCCCCAACGGGCAGTTTATCCGCAAGATTATCCGTCACTATCTGCGCTACGATAGTGAAAACCCCTTCATTTTTATCTCCGCCATACTCGCTTTTCTGGGGATCGCAGCAGGCGTAATGGTGCTGATGATCGCAATGGGGATTATGAATGGAACCCAGAAAGAGTTCAGAGAGAGACTCTTTGTCATGAACTATCCGCTCACGATTCTCCCGATGGATATCAATGCCACCGACGATGCCCTGATCGACACACTGCACCGCCGGTTTCCCGAACTGAAATTCAGCCCCTACTATACGACACAGGTTATCACCAAAAATGAGGGATTTGTGGAGGGAAGTCTCCTCTACGGGGTTGACTTTTCCAAGGAGCGTCAGCTCAATCCAGTCTTTGCCAAAGCAGGCGCCGAAGGAAAAGGAAAATTCAGAATCGTTATCGGTGATTCACTTGCCGATGAGATGAATGCCTACAAAGGCGACAAGGTCACCCTCTACTTCTCGGAGCAGCAGGCGATAGGCTTTGGGACGATGCCATTGCAAAAACGCTTCGTCGTCGATGCCGTGTTCGATTCGGGGCTCAAAGCATACGACAAAGCCATTATGTATACGACGCTCGAGGCATTCGAAAAGCTTCTCAAGCGGGACAAGGGCGTCTATGACGGTATCCATATCTATTGTGACGATCCGCTCAAGAAGATCGAAACGATTCGAAAAGCACTGCCCGAAGATGTCATTATAGAGGGGTGGTGGCAGCAAAACGGAAGTTTCTTTTCTGCGATGGAGATGGAGAAAAAAGCGCTCTTTCTCGTACTTCTGCTGATCATTCTCGTCGCTTCGCTCAATATCGTCTCATCACTTCTGATGACTGTGATGAGCCGACGAAGCGAAATCGCTCTGATGCGGACACTGGGTGCCACAAAACAGGAGATCAAGGGGATCTTCTTCCGTCTGGGGCTGATTATTGGCGCCGGAGGTATCGTCGCTGGCACACTATTGGGAGTCATAGGGATATGGATGCTGAAGACCTTCGATATCATTTCGCTCCCTGCCGATGTCTATGGCACGAGCAAGCTCCCCGTCGACCTTACGCTGACAGACTTTGGACTGATCATCGCCGGAACAGCGGTGATCGTCCTGCTCTCCTCGCTCTACCCCGCCAAAAAAGCAGCCCAGACCGATCCGCTGAGTGTGCTTCGTAACGAGTAGCATATCAGACAATAGCAGCCTGCAAACCTGCCCCTAAAAGACTTCGTTCAGATCCTCTTCTTTTTTACCCGGAGCCGTAAGGGTCCGCTCCAGCATCTTGAAGGGGAGCATCAGTACATCTTTGATTGGACTGGTTTTGGTCGTTGGTTTGTCGAGCGTTCCACCGATATGTAACCCTACTGTCATAAGACTTTTGTTTTTTCCCGTTAGGATATAACCGACTACGGGAAGTTTCCCGATAAGATTTCCCACACCTTTCGCTGTCTGTATCGCCAAATCGATATCGATTTTACCCGTTTCGATATTGACCACACCATCGCCTGAGATCGTAGCGGATTTTCCTTTGATCAGAACAGAATCGAATGTCAGCAGTCTGCCTTCAAATACGGTAAACTTGATCACTCCGCTCCGGATCACGAAACCTTTTGCGCTAAAGCCGGGTGAATTCAGTGTCGCGAGAGCCGGTAAGGTATTAATTAGTGCCAGGACATTGTTGTAGGCTTTGAAATTGCTCATGATGCCATTTTCCAGTTTGATCTCCCCCTGCATCATCTTACCGGGTACTCCGGACATTCTGAGTGAGTATCGGCCCTTCTGGAGGCCACCGAAATTGATCAATGGGTGCAGCATCCTGTCGCTGATACGATCTGCTTTGATCTCGAGCTTTTCACCCTTTTTGGTGACAGTCACGGTATCCTGCCCCAGACTCCCCCTGAAGTGAAAATTCCCGCCCGGCAGGATACCCAGAAGATACCGATCGGTCACCAGTTTTGATTTTCCATATCTCAATGTACTGTTTTTTGCCGATATCTTGATTTTGCGCTTCATCTTGCCGCCGGATCCGCTTTCAAGGTCATCGAAATACTTTTTTAGATCCAGATTGAGGTTTTTCAGTATGATTGTGGATTTCTCTGCATTGAAGACAAAACGGTTCTGAAATCCCCTCAATATGAATCCTTTGTCTGAAGCAGTACCGTAGATCGGTATCTGCGAAAGGCAGCTTGAATCATTTTCGTAGATGAAACAGTCTCTGCGTTTGAGCAGCCCTTCAAAAGCGAAGTGCTTGAAATCTTTGGTCGTAATAGTGAGATGCCCTCCATTGACCGTAATCGGTAGATTTTTCAAACTCTCTTTCAGGAGTTTGATATCAGCGATCTTTATTGTCCCCGACCCATTTTTTTTGGAAACTTTTATCTCGGTTCCCAGTGAGGGAAGTGAGACGATTACACTCTCTCGGTAACGTATTTTAACCGGCAACTTCCTGTTTTGTATCGAGAAAAATGTCTCTCCCTCTTTTTCAAGCCGGAAGGATTTCACATCCAGATTCAGATTGGCAGACTTTGCACCCAGATCGATTTTGCCATCAGCAGAGAGTTGATAGAGCTTGCTTCTCAGCCCGATATTCGAAAGTGTCACGGTACCATCTTCGATATGCACCCATCCATTCGATACCGGTAGTTTAAGCCCGCCTATTTCGATCTCTCCCTTTTTGGGCCTGAAGTCACACATGCATGTGACTTTTTTCGCTTTGAGATCGACGTCTATTCGAACTCTCGAGTCAGTAGTACCGCTCTTCTGAAGCAGTGGGATATCGATACCGTAGGCATTGACGATCTTGAGAAGTTCCGGGCCGAGTGTCGTATCAAATTTCAGATCCAGTTTCAGTATGACCGGTTTTGGATTGAGCAGATCGACGATCGAGACCCTGCTGCCTGCCAATCCTACCGCATCATAATAGGGTCGTGTCGGCTCAAAATAGAGATTGCCTTTCCTGAAAAGGACTTTCATCTCTTCCGCTTTGACGATCTTCAATCCATCCTTGAAGTCGACAGAGGCATTCTGAAGCAGTGCTGCGCCCGTCAAGCTGTCCGGTATCAGCCTGATACCCTTTTTATCGATTCTTGCAGCACCCTTGAGGCTCTCCAGTCTGTAGTGTTCGGCCTTCACTCTATCCGTGATCCATGGGGCGATTTTGGGTGAAATGGGGAATTGGTCGATCAGAGGCTTGAGCTGTGTAAATTGCCCACTTTTCATCGTAAAATAAAGAATCTTTTTCTTTTTGTTGAGCATAAAATCTGCATGGATATCACGATACTCTGCACTTCCCCGAACCAGTGCCGTATCTTTTTTGTAGTTGTAAACCAACTTACCGGAGAGCCTGATGTCATACTTTTTGATATAGATCAGGTCGATGATCGCCTGTACTTCATCGCCGACTCGTGAAATTTGATGGGTCGCTATCTCGAAAAGGTCGTTCACCATATAGAAAATATTATCACTGTATAGAATACTGTAGTGATCATTTTTGAATTCAATCTCTTTGAGTTCGATCGTCTCGAAATAGCGCAGTATTTCGTTGAAGCGGTCAAGCCCCTCTTCCAGGTTGGGGAGTGGCTGTTTTTTCTTGCTGGCGGGAATGGTCAGCTTATCGGCTCTGAGAATAAGTTTTTTATCGAGTTTCAGATATAATCGCTCGACAGTCAAAGAGGCTATTTTGAGATGATCGATCGAGATTCCGTTTTTCAATACTACAAAAAAAGTGATTGCAATGGCAACAAGAACAAAAAGGGTATTCCGTATTGTCGAATGGGCAGCAAAAAGCCTTCTCTTCATTTTGATCTCTTTTATCTTCTATACAACCATACCCGTCAAGACCACTGCAACACTCTTCGTGCCCCCCGGCTCAGTCAGCAATATTATAACACAGCTCTCCAAAAAGGGTTATGCACTCAGTCCGATCGATACCTATCTCCTGGTAATGATGGGTAAGCCCCAGTCGGGCTGGATCACGATAGGCCAGACAGAACTCAACCGTATCGATTTTCTGCATAAACTTGTCACAGCCAAGGCACAGATGGTCGAAGTGACACTGATACCGGGTGAAACGACTATCCTCTTCCTTGAGAAGACCGCATCGGAATTGTCACTGAATGCCGGGAAGCTGAAGAAGTATTTTGATCGCTACAGCAGCTTCAAAGAGGCAGGGATCTATGCCAACACCTACTATGTCCCCTACGGTATCCAGGAGAAACATCTCATTCTCTTTCTTACCTCCCAAACCGATAGGAAATATCGTACGCTCTCCGAAAAAGTCTATGGGAATTATGACGAGAAAAACTGGAATCGCCTGCTCACAATCGCATCGATCATCCAGAAAGAGGCAGCTAGCAAAGAGGAGATGCCGCTGATCTCATCTGTCATCTACAACCGTCTAAAAAAGAGAATGGCACTGCAGATGGATGGCTCACTCAACTATGGAATCCACTCTCACAGCAAAATCACACCAGAACGGATACGCAGTGATGCAAGCCGCTTCAACACCTACAAATACAAAGGGCTCCCACCCTACCCTGTCTGTGCCGTCTCATTCGATGCCATCAAGGCAGCGATCAAACCGGCCAAAACAGACTATCTCTACTTTATGAAAAACAGTCAGGGTGTGCACGACTTCAGCAAAAACTTCGATGCACACAGAAAAAATATCCGGAAAGCGCGCTCAGCCGAGTAGTCGCCTGAAATCTTCCACTTCGAAGAGAAGCAGCTTTTCACCTCTGGAGTATATCAGCTCATTGGAAAAACCGTTTTTGGAAAAGAGTGCATAGATATCGACTGAGATGCCCGAATGCAGCGCCTTCTCCTTGAGCTTGTTCAGCTCGTTTTTACAGATTTTTCGTCCCTTGTATTTGCATTCGCCCAGGATTACTTTCCCACTGTGACTGATACCCAGAAGATCAAATTCGCTATGCCTGTCCCAATAGCTCCCCTCACTGAGCAAAGGATCATGCTCTCTAAAGTAGTCGCTCAGCAGATCAGCCGAAAGCTGCTCGAAGCTCAAACTGGCACAGCGGTCCTGATGCTGACGAAAATTCTCCAGAAAGGCCCCCGTTTTCCCCTGCGCGATATCCCGCCTGTAAGGCTCCACAAAACCAAACCAAAAGCGAAGAAAGGGCGCCCGGAAACGTACTTTGGGCTGGATACGGTAATTTCGCAGATGTTTTTTGACCTTCTGTTTGGGATGCTCTTTGAGAGGTGCTTCCCGTGACGGTTCGAGCAGCAGTATCCCCAGATCTACCAGTTCGGAGAGCAGCTCTCCGCCTGCAGCTTCATTGATCCTGGCCCGCCTGAAAACATTGAGCAGTTTGCCGTCACCTCGTGCGATAGCGATCAGTAGTTTTCGATAGGGTTCTTCCAGTAGATATGAGGGAGAGATTGCAGCGGCAAATGTTTCGACATTCGGTAGCACCTGATGCAGCACCACTTCATCCAGATCATCGAAGAAATCGATCTCTACCGACCACTCGATACCACCAAAAAAGGCAAAAAACTCCAATGCCCCTTCGATCTGCAGATAGCTGAATTGTCCGCAAAAATTTCTAAACGCCTGTTTGATGCTACCTCACTTCATCCAAATTGCTTAATTTTAACACATATTGGATAGAATATAGGTAAAGAGCTGGTGATTTTTTCATCAAAGAATGAGGAGTTGAGATGGCCGGACAGTTTCTGACAGAGTCCCAGAAAATACAAAACATCGTGAAGGGATTCAATCTCACGAAATCACTTTTCGTCTCTTCGATCCTGATAGGTGACGCCTATACAGGGAAAAAGAGTCTGGTACGCTATCTCTTTCCCTCGACTCGATTCGCCGACGGCAACGATCAAAAAAAGGTGGAACAGCTTCTTAGTGAACACAATGAGCTGGTCATTTACCATTTTGAAAAGTTGAGCAATATCGAAAACCTTGATTTTGAAAACAAACGGATCATTGCAATCAGTGATTATGTCGGCAATGAGAAGGCGATCGATTCGATCTTTGCCTTTATCTACCATATGCCACCCCTCAAAGAGAGGCCTGAAGATGTCGCCCTGCTGACAGAGCATTTCATCAGAGAAGTTGTCTCCGACCTGATGATCGACAGGAATTTCAACGTTGACTCCAGGAGTCTGGATCTCTCTGCCAACAACCATTCACTGAGGCGCTCCCTCTACCGTCAAGCATTTGTCCAGAACTGCGACAGCCATGATATCGAATCGATCCTCTATCGGTATCTCTATGAAAATATAGAGGGGAACAACGACTACAAAACCTATCTGCCCCTGTATGAAAAACCGCTCATCGAAGCCGGCCTGAAGCGGTATGGCTCCCAGCTGAAACTCTCCCAGATTCTGGGCATCAACCGAAATACACTGCGAAAGAAAATCCATGAACTCAATCTCGACTGATTTCAGGTTTTTTATCGAGAGTGACAGCAGTCCTTTCGTTCTCTTTGGCAACACGGGAAAGGTCCTCTATCTCAACAGTGTGGCAGAAATACTTCTGGGCTATGTCACCCAGCAGGAGCTCTATGATATCACCGTCTCCTATGCACCCAAAGATTTCGGATATAAGACCACACGCCTGGAGCTGCAGTACGATACATTCAGTTTCTATGCGATTACAGTGGCCTACGAAAATGAAGAGCAGATCGGCTTGAGGCTCTATCACAAGCCCCGGCTCGATTCCGCCAACTATAAAGAGATGGACAAGTTTCCCTCTACCGATATCAATGCCCTGCTCGAAGCAAACATCACACTTTTTAAACTGCAAAACGAAAATAGTCTGGAGCTTCTCGTCGATCAGGACCTGCCTCCTTTCAGGGTCGATCAGAACCGCTTCTCGAAGCTGATCCGAAAATCACTGCATACCTTCAGGTCATCAGACTTCATTCAGATTTCACTCAAGCTGATGGTGGGCGAGTATGTCCTCATCAATGAACGGCGCGAACATATCGTGCAGTTTACCATCAAGGCAAACAGAAGATATACCGACAGTGACAATGAGATCAAAAGTATTGCCCGCGATATCAATACAACCTGCATTCTCAAAGAGCACGCCCTCTATCTCCAAATACCCTTCATTCAATAGGCTTCAATTGCCTATTTTTTAACCACCCGGCACCGAATATCTCTTTTTTTATACACTATTTTGCACAATATTACATCACATCTTCACATCACTCTATATAAATATCCTGTTATACTTTTCCATACCCTTTGATGTTCAAGATTTACCAAATAAACCAATTGCGTCAACGGACTGATATCGACAACAAGGAGACAAAGCAATGGAAATGAACTATGTGATCGATACG
Source organism: Sulfurovaceae bacterium (assembly GCA_029933395.1). GTDB lineage: Bacteria > Campylobacterota > Campylobacteria > Campylobacterales > Sulfurovaceae > SZUA-451. The sequence continues at coordinate 15,099 of JAOZOG010000032.1, forward strand.
CTCTTCACCATATTTACTATGACACTGATCGTATTGATGGTTCCGGGTTTTTCTATGCTGGAGGCGGGACTGGTCAGAACCAAAAATGTTTCAGCGGTATTGACGGTCAACGTGATGATCTACTCAGTCGCCTCGATGGCATTTCTGCTGATCGGCTATACCTACGCTTTTGGCAGCTGGGATCACCAGGACGGTATCAGCAAGTGGGCTTTCTTTATGTTTCAGATGGCCTTTGTCGGCAAGACGGTCAACATTATGAGCGGCGGTGTCAGTGAGCGTTCGCGCATCCTTCCTTTGGTTGTTTTCACGCTGATTATGGGTGCCTTCATCTACCCCACGATCGTCAATCTGACCTGGGGGGCAAACTTCCTCGAGGGGAGCTTTCTGGATATCTCCGGGATGTACGATTTGGCCGGTTCGACTGTCATTCACTCTACAGGTGGATGGGCACTTCTTGCTGCGATACTGATCATGGGTGCCAGAACAGGTAGGTACAAAAACGGCAGGATCAGAGTCATACCCGCTTCCAATATCCCGATGGTAACATTGGGTGCCCTGCTTCTGTGGATCGGCTGGTTCGGGTTCAACGGTGGAAGTATCGGTACGATCAGCAGCAGAGAGTCGGCGGATGCTGTCGCATTGACAATTATGAATACCAATACCGCAGGCCTCGCGGGTGCGATCATCGCCTGGATCATTATCTATATCCGATACCGAAAGTTCGATATCACGATGATCCTCAACGGCGCATTAGGTGGATTGGTCGCTGTCACGGCCGGACCGGATCTCTACGATATCTATACCCCGATTCTGATCGGTACCATCGCAGGGACGCTGGTTGTCTTCGCGGTTCCCATCTTCGACAAAATGCGATTGGATGACCCTGTCGGTGCACTCTCGGTTCACCTGATCAACGGTATCTGGGGCACATTGGCTGTCGGCATCTTCACGGAAAAATCACTGCTCCTGCAGATAAAAGGTGTCGTGGTCGTGGGTGTCTTGGTATTTACCGTTTCTTTTGTTACAATATATATTATCGATAAACTGATACGGCTCCGAGCAGACGATGAGGAGCAGTTCAAGGGATTGGATGAAGTAGAGTGCGGTATGGAATCCTATCCCGAATTTACACGTACATTTTAAATAAGTAAGGAATCACTATGAAAAAAGTCGAAGCGATCATCAAACCATTCAAACTGGAAGATGTCAAAGAGGCGCTTGTCGCCGCAGGAATCGAGGGAATGACCGTATCCGAAGTCAAGGGATACGGAAGACAGCAGGGGCACTCAGAGCTCTACAGAGGCGCCGAGTATGTGATCGAATTTATCCCCAAGATCAAAATAGAGATCGTTGTCAGCACCCAGGAGTATGCCGATATCGCCGTCAAAGCGATCAGCGAAGCCGCCAGAACCGGCAAGATCGGAGATGGCAAGATCTTCATCAGCTCTATCGACTCTGTTCTCCGTATCCGTACCGGGGAAGAGGATACCGACGCGCTATAACCATAGGGGTACACAACTCATATGATGGAGTCGGAAGGCTTTGCCTCCGCCTATTCGAGGCTGAAGCCTCCGACTCCGAGTATCACTTACAAGGGTACAAAGATAGATCTTCAAGAATCCAAAATATCTCATCAGTTCAAACCAACATACATTTTACCACTCTGCCGGATAAACACACACTACAGTTCCGTTAAAATTCTACCTGCCTGCTTTCTGAAAAGCCCGAGCCTCTCTTCGTCCGCCACAATTTCCCACTGGACAGAATCTTGCAAAAATGCTCTTTTTATCTCTCCAATATCAAGCTGGGCAAGCAGATACTCTACCCTC
>JAOZOG010000594.1 GCA_029933395.1 Sulfurovaceae bacterium
TTCTCCAGTGCCTCGGCCACCTCCCTATCGGCCATCATTTCGAACTTACTGGTGCCGATGGTAAGGTTGATTTGATGGAGCGGTGCTTGGGCTACAGGGTTTTGGGCGCCCACAGAAGCTGTCTTCATCGCAACTCCGTAATTGATGACAGGAGTCATTGAAGATATACTGCTCATCATCGATGCAATTAACCCTCCTGCTCCTCCTGATCCCCCGCCTGATGGTGGCGAATTTGTAGGAACATAGGTGACAGGAACGACAATAGGCTTTGATAAATTATCTCTGGCGCGGTCTGCTGCTGATGTATCTGGTTTAAAGTCAAGCTCCGAGGTAACGGGCTTTTCTGCTTTGGCTTTGACTTCGTCGATGGCTTTGTCTGCCTGAGCCGTCTCCATCTCCATATTGATCGTGTAGTCCGCATCGAGGGTGTCGAGCTTCGCTTTCAGTGTCCCGAGCGTTTCGGCGAGCGCTTCGAAGTTCGCCTTTTGAGTCTCCGTCATCGAGGTATTTTTCTCCCACGCGGAGAGCTGCTTCTCGATCGCTGCGATTTCACCCTCGAGCGCCTTCTCGATCTTGTCGTGCGTCTCTTTCGTGACACTGCCGTGCTCTTCGACCTCTTTGTCTGCCTGCTGATATGCCTGTCCGATGTTCTCTATCGATCCAGTATGCTGCTCCATCGCCTGAGCGGACTTGATATCAGCATCAGCCTGCTCTCGTAAATTTTCCACATAAGCATTCGCGATAGCCACGGCACCTGTCGTCGCGCCGATGATTGCCGCGATCGCCACACCCCACGGGCCTGCAGCAGCGATGACTGTCGTGAGCCCAGTCCATAACGAAGTGAGCGCCGTAGTCATCGATCCTGTAGCCGCGACGAACCCTGCCGCTGGCGCCCCAGCCGCTACAGTCCTCGCACCGAAAAGCACCATCGCACCGTTGGCGATATTGACAGCCTTGATGAGCAGGTAGACAGATGCGATAATCTTTCCGTTGTCCGCGATGAAAGCCGCTGCCGATACGGCAAATTTGCCCACAATCGCTGCCAGCTCTCCGAACTTCTGTGCCAGATAGGCAATCTGATCGGAATACTTCTTGATCTTCTCATCATCCAGACTCTTGACCCATTCGACGAACTGATCGATCATCTCTTAGAGTTTGGGGATGAGCGCTTCGGTGATCTTGGAGGAGAGCTCACCCAGAACATT
>JAOZOG010000033.1:0-1186 GCA_029933395.1 Sulfurovaceae bacterium
CCATCCTCGAGCTTGGTACGTCTGCCAAGATGCTCTCTATCGTTCCATTGCTTGCAGGCGGCGGACTCTTCGAGACCGGTGCAGGTGGATCAGCACCCAAACATGTCGACCAGTTCCTGGCAGAGGGTCACCTCAGATGGGATTCACTTGGTGAGTTCCTTGCACTGGCTGAGTCACTCAGGATGGAGTACCAGAAGAGTGAAGACAGCAAAATCGGTGCATTGACTGAGGCGCTCGACAAAGCAAATCAGGGTTACCTCGACAATGATAAAGCACCATCGAGAAAAGTCGGTGAGCCTGACAACAAAGCGTCTCACTACTATGTCGCACTCTACTGGGCAGAAGCGCTCGAGACACAGACAGTGGATGCTGAGCTTGCGGCGCAGTTTGCTCCTGTAGCAGATGCGTTGAGAAAGAACGAAGAGAAGATTCTTGCTGAATTGCTTGCATCAGAAGGTTCTGCCAAAGATATCGGTGGATACTATCATCCGGATGATGCGAAAGCAGAAGCGGCGATGAGACCAAGTGCAACACTGAACGCCATTATCGACGCTATCTAAGCGACGATTCTACAGAGAAGAGCTCTCTGTAGAAGGAAGTGAATGAAAAAGAGTGTACCCCAGGCAAAAACGCAAAGCATAATTGAGGGCAATAGGTCATGAGTTATGTTTTGCTCAATCGGGTACTTCAGAGTTTGTAGATACTATTTTTTTTAAAAAAGGATTAGAATGAGTAAAAGAGGAAAAAAAGTTTCAATCATCGGTGCTGGAAACGTAGGTGCGACGGTTGCCTATTCTCTTGCAATGAAAGGGACATGTCACGAGATCGTCCTGCGTGACAGAAATATCGAGATCGCCAAAGGTAAAGCGCTGGATATGTCTCAGGCTGCCAATGCCGCACGTCAGCATACACTGGTGTCCGTCGCAGAGACAGCAGCTGATATGGTGGACAGTGACGTTATCGTCATTACAGCGGGGAGTCCCAGAAAGCCGGGGATGAGCAGAGATGACCTTCTGATGATCAATGCAGAGATCACCAAAGAGGTGGTGGCTGATGTCAGAGAGAATGCGCCGGACGCTGTGATTATTATGGTGTCCAACCCGCTGGATGTGATGACCTATGTCGCACTCAAGGAGAGCGGTTTCCCAAGAGAGAGAGTGTTGGGAATGGCAGGGATCCTCGACAG
>JAOZOG010000033.1:1286-3076 GCA_029933395.1 Sulfurovaceae bacterium
AGGAGAGCGGTTTCCCAAGAGAGAGAGTGTTGGGAATGGCAGGGATCCTCGACAGCGCAAGAATGGCACACTTTATTCATGAAAAGATCGGCTACGGAGCCGGGCAGATCCGTGCCTCGGTAATGGGCGGGCACGGTGACGATATGGTGCCGCTTCCGAAATTTTCCACGATCGCAGGGGTTCCCCTCTCCGATATTCTCTCAGAGGATGAGATTATGGAGATCGTCGAGCGTACCAAGCATGGCGGAGCGGAGATTGTAGGGTACCTGAAGACAGGCTCAGCTTACTACGCACCGGCCAAGTCAACGGCATTGATGGTCGAGGCGATACTGCAGGATACCAAGCAGATCCACCCGTGTGCCGTGATGTTGGATGGCGAATATGGATACAGTGATGTCGTCAGCGGTGTTCCGATCGCTCTGGGTGCAGGTGGCGCAGAGAAAATCTTTGAAATGACACTGAGCGTAAGCCAAAAAAGAAAATTTGCACACAGTGTCGCTTCCGTTCAGGGTATGATTGACGTACTGAAAGAACATAACTTTTTCGGATAGATAATCACGTTTATTTTCAATACCCTTCCCTGATGGAAGGGGTTAAGTTCGGAGAAAAATAGACGCCACTCTGCACTGAAAAACAATCAGGAGAAATAATGGTAGGAAGAAAAGTAGGCATCATCGGAGCAGGCTTTGTAGGCGCTACAGCGGCATATAGTCTGGCCATGCTGGGAACATGTCATGAGGTGATTCTCTATGATATATCGCCGGGGATCGCTTTGGGCAAAGCGATCGATATCGGCCAATCGACCAACTATTCTCCCAAAGGAACGATTGTTACTGCGGCGGAAGAGCCGAGTGACATCAAAGATTGCGATGTCGTCGTCATTACGGCAGGTGTTCCGAGAAAACCCGGCATGACCAGAGAAGACTTGCTGATGATCAATGCGAAGATCATGAAAGAGGTCGTTGAGAATATCCAAAAGTATTCACCCGATGCGATCGTGCTCTGCGTCTCCAATCCTCTCGATGTGATGACCTATGTGATTCATCAGATGACAGGATGGCCCAGAAACAGAATACTCGGTATGGCGGGGGCCCTCGATGGCGCGAGAATGGCCTATCAGATTCACAAAAGTGTCGGGTTTGGGTCGGGTCAGATCAAAGCGATGGTGATCGGTGACCATGGTCAAAATATGATTCCCTATCCCGAGATTTCCGTTGTAGGTGGCGTTCCCCTGGGGCAGCTCATCAGTAAGCAGGAGATGGAGAACATCATCGCACGGACCAAAGAGGGCGGCGCCGAGATTGTCAAGCACCTGGGCACCTCTGCCTACTTTGCGCCCGGCCGCGCTATCTCCGTGATGGTCGAAGCGATACTGGATGACAGCAAGATCGTGATGTCCTCTTCGGTACTGCTCGAGGGTGAATATGGATACAAAGACGTAACTGTCGGCGTACCCGTAGTACTTGGCGCAAAAGGTGTCGAGGAGATCATTGAACTGGAGCTGGATGAGGAGATGCAGGCCAAGTTTGCTGCATCGGTAGACTCTATTCGCGAAGGAATTTCGGTACTGAAACAAAATAACTTTTTTGCCTGATAAGACTTCCATCTTTCCCCTCCTTTTATTTGGTGGGCTTGAAAGCCCACCCTACACGTTCAACAATACCAGAATACCAGACACGTGTAGGGTGGCGCACTTGTGCCCACCTGATACAGCCAATACCTGAAAACCACTCTGACCAAAAACCGCATCGAGATAATCCGGATTTAATAGAGTGAAGAGTAGAATAAAT
>JAOZOG010000033.1:3176-16901 GCA_029933395.1 Sulfurovaceae bacterium
ACCAAAAACCGCATCGAGATAATCCGGATTTAATAGAGTGAAGAGTAGAATAAATCACACTATTTCACAGGAGTTTTTATGAGAGAGATTGCATACGAAGATGTCGTCAAAGCCGTCAGGGATATTATCCTGCACTGCGGAACCGATCTGCCGCAGGATACCTATGATGCGCTGAAAGAGGCGATGGAGAAGGAGAAATCCCCTGTCAGCAAAGAGGTGATACGGCAGATTCTCGAAAATGCCGATATTGCCAAAGACGAAAAGCGTCCACTCTGCCAGGATACAGGTTTGGCAGTTTTCTTTGTCAAAGTAGGCGATGAAGTCAAGATCAAGGGCGGCCTGCTGAAAGATGCCATCAATGAAGGCACTGAGCAGGGCTACAAAGATGGCTACCTGAGAGCCTCGACCTGTGAGCCATTTACCCGGGCAAACCTGAAGGATACAGTTGGCTACAATCTGCCGGCTATTATCCATTTCGATCTGGTTGCCGGTGACAAGATCGATATCGAGTATGCCGCCAAAGGCGGCGGAAGCGAAAATGTTTCACGTGCCAGAGTCTTTCCTCCGGCAGCGGGCAAAGAGGGGATCATCGAGTATGTCAAAGAGGTGATCTCCGATGCAGGGGGCAATCCATGTCCTCCCATCACAGTCGGTATCGGTATCGGCGGTACCTTCGAGAAAGCTGCGATCAGCTCCAAACATGCACTCTTCAGAGATATCGGCAGTGTCAATGAAGATCCGGAGATGGCTGAGATGGAACAGACGATACTCGATGAGGTCAACAAGCTGGGTATCGGTGCGATGGGAATGGGCGGGACAAAAACGGCTCTGGCTGTCCACATCGAATCCAACCCATGTCATATCGCTTCGCTTCCTGTTTCCGTCAATGTCCAGTGTCACTCTTCACGACACACCCATATCACAATCTAAAGGAGCTTGAGATGGCAAAAGAATATTATTTAACGACTCCATTGACCAGTGAGGATACGCGTCAGCTTAAGAGCGGCGATATCGTCTATATCAGCGGCATCATCTACACAGCCCGGGATGCAGCACACAAGCGTCTCGTCGAGCTCCTGGAGAAGGGGGAAGAGTTTCCTTTCGATATCGAGGGTTCAGTGATCTATTTCGTCGGGCCGACACCGCCCAAGCCGGGAGATCCGATCGGCAGCGCGGGCCCGACGACAAGCTATCGTATGGACAGCTACTCTCCGACAATGCTGGAGTATGGCTCCAAAGGCATGATCGGCAAGGGCAGAAGAAGCCAGGAAGTAAAAGATGCCTGCAAAATATATGATGGTATCTATTTCGGCGCGACCGGCGGTGCAGGAGCACTGCTGGGCAAAAAGATCAAATCCGCTGAAGTGATCGCCTATCCGGAATTGGGCCCTGAGGCGGTCCGGAAACTGGAGGTAGAGAACTTCCCTGTCACGGTGATCAACGATACTTACGGCAATGACCTCTATCAGATGGGTAGAGAGATGTATGAGGTGAAGGAGTAGCAGATCCGCAGGTTGGAGTCTGAAGGCTCTAACCTACAAAATACCCATTCTTTTTTCTTCTAAACTGTGTAGATTTTTAACACATCTTTCCAATTAGCATTCCTGATAATACTATTAACCCAATATTATTTCCATACGACGTATAATAAAGAAACTTATCGTAAAAAAAGGAGACTATGTGAACGTACATGAATATCAGGCGAAGCAGATCTTTGCTGAATATGGTGTTCCCACGCCAAAAGGAATAATGGTCGAATCTGTTGATGCAGCAGTAGAGGCAGCGAAAGAGCTGGGTGGGCCTATCTGGGTTGTCAAAGCACAGATCCATGCAGGTGGACGTGGACTTGGCGGCGGAGTCAAGCTTGCCAAGTCCCTTGAAGAGGTCAGAGAGTTGGCGGATGAAATCCTCGGAATGACACTGGTGACACACCAGACAGGTCCTGAGGGAAAATTGGTTCAGAAACTTTACATCGAAGATGGTGCCGATATCAAAGATGAGTTTTACCTCTCTGTGGTCCTGGATAGAAAATTGGAGATGCCACTGATTATGGCTTCGACAGAGGGTGGTATGAATATCGAGGATGTCGCAGAAGAGACACCCGAAAAGATCATCACCGTTCCCGTCGATCCAACAATCGGCTTCCAGGCTTTCCACGGCCGTGAGCTGGCATTCGGCCTGGGTATCACCGATAAAGCCGAGCAGAAAAATATCATCACCTTCGCACAAAAGCTCTATAAGCTCTATATGGACAAAGATGCCGAGATGATCGAAATCAACCCGCTGGTACGCACAGGATCAGGTGAGTTCCTGGCGCTCGACGGCAAGATGGGCTTCGATAACTCCGCACTCTACAGACAGCCTGAAATCGCAGCGATGCGAGACCTCTCAGAAGAGGATCCCGATGAGCTGGAGGCGAGCAAGTACGGTCTCTCTTATGTTGCACTTGACGGTGAAATCGGATGTATGGTCAACGGTGCCGGTCTTGCGATGGGTACGATGGATACGATCAACTATATGGGCGGCACACCGGCGAACTTCCTCGATGTAGGTGGCTCAGCGAATGCTGAAACAGTTGCCAAAGGATTTGAGATCATCCTCAAAAATCCAAAAGTCAAAGCGATTTTTGTCAACATCTTTGGCGGTATCGTACGATGTGACAGAATCGCCAACGGGATCATCGAAGCGACCAAGATCACCGATGTCAACGTACCCGTCATTGTAAGACTTGACGGTACCAATGCACCGGAGGCAGCTGAAATTCTCAAAAATGCAAATATTGCCAACCTTATTGTGGCCAGCGATTTGGGTGATGGTGCAGCAAAAGCAGTCGAAGCTGCAAAAAACGCGTAGGGAAAGGGAGTTAATTTATGTCAATATTAGTCAATAAAGATACAAAAGTTATTGTTCAGGGTTTCACAGGTAAAGAGGGAACGTTCCATGCAAGTCAGTGCATCGATTATGGCACGAATATCGTCGGTGGTGTTACACCAAACAAAGGCGGTCAGGAGCATCTCGGCCAGCCGGTCTTCAATACGGTAGCCGAAGCGGTCAAGACTACAGGCGCGACCGTCTCCATGATCTTCGTTCCGCCTGCATTTGTAGGCGACGCCGTGATGGAAGCAGCAGAAGCCGGCATCGAACTTGCCGTCATTATCACAGAAGGTGCACCGGTCAAAGATATGCAGGCAGCCAAAGCATACGCTGTCAAGCACGGAATGAAAACCATCGGGCCAAACTGTCCGGGTGTCATCACTGCCGAAGAGTGCAAGATAGGGATTATGCCTGGCATGATCTTCAAAAAGGGCAATGTCGGACTCATCTCCAAATCCGGTACATTGACCTATGAGGGCGCCAACCAGGTTTGCAATGAAGGCTACGGCATCACGACAGCTGTCGGTATCGGTGGAGACCCCATCATCGGTTTGAGCTACAAGCAGCTCCTCCCTATGTTTGAGGCAGATCCTGACACAGAAGCGATCGTCATGATCGGGGAGATCGGTGGAGATCTCGAGATCCAGGCAGCCAAGCTGATCAAAGAGCAGATTACGAAGCCGGTTGTCGCATTCATCGCCGGTCAGACTGCACCCAAAGGTAAAACAATGGGCCACGCCGGTGCGATCGTATCCGGTTCCGCTGGAACAGCCAAAGAGAAGATGGAGGCACTCGAAGCAGCCGGTGTCAAAGTCGTCGTTTCTCCTGCCGATATCGGCAAGGCGGTTAAAGAGGTACTTTCCAAATAGTAAGCTACCATCTTTTCACTGTAGCGTGGGCATTCCTGCCCACGGAGTGAGGAGATAGGCTTCTTTATTTATGTCGTGGGCAGGAATGCCCACGCTACTTTTTCAAACATACAAAATATTTATTGATAAATTAATTCTCTTCACGATTTTTTTTATTACATATTATTTTACCGCTTTCCACACTCCTTGCACATTTCTTCACTATAGCAATCTATCATAAATAAAAGGTGGCAAATATGAAACAGGCTTTCCAGCTAGAAAATGTCAAATGTGGCGGCTGCGCCAATATGCTAAAGAGTAAACTGAAAGAACGCTTTGGAGAGATTGAAGTCGATCTGGAGGTCTATCCCGGAACGATTACTCTGGATATTGAGGATGAAGAGATAGGGGAGCTGGGGAAGGCATTGAAAAAGCTTGGCTACCCTTATAGCAGTGAAAGACTCGGTTTTGTGAGTGAAACGACTGCGAAAGCCAAGAGTTTTGTCTCCTGCGCCGTTGGCAAAATGGATCAATAATTGACAGAGGATTCTCCTGGATATTTGAGCAGGAAAAAGCCACTATTTACTTGCTTCAAATGGTAACATCTTATATTATCCTGACAATAATATAAGATTATTCATATATCCATTATCTATTCTAAGTTATCTTAGCCTTAGTGAACGGTAAATCTCACTTAAATCTTTAAAATGAAAAAGGGGAAAAAATGGCAGTAATGGCAGCTCCAGAAAATACACCTGTATGGGTCAATACCGACAGATGTAAAGCGTGTGATATTTGTGTTGATGTTTGTCCTGCAGGCGTACTCGCAATGAGACCGGACCCAACATCCGTATTGGGTGCGATGATCAGTATTGTTGCATTGGATGATTGTATCGGCTGTAACGAATGTGAACTCTCCTGCCCGGATTTTGCAATCTACGTGGCAGAGAAGAAAGAGTACAAATTTGCAAAATTGACTGATGCTTCCAAAGAGAGAGCGCAGGCAATCGCTGAAAATAATTATAGATTACCTTCGGGTTTTTAAGGAGAGAATGAATGGCAACTAGAGAAGTAATATCTACTGGTAACGAACTGGCTGCGATCGCAGCTGTGGATGCTGGATGTGAGTTTTTTGGCGGTTATCCGCTGACTCCTTCAAGTGAGGTAATGCACGTCATCTCTGACCTTTTACCGAAAAAGGGTGGCGTAGCAATTCAAATGGAAGATGAGATTGCAGGTGTTTGCTGTGTCATCGGTGCTTCAATGTCAGGCAAGAGAGCGTTGACTGCGACATCCGGTCCCGGTATGTCACTCAAAGCAGAAAACCTTGGCCTCGCACAGATGGCAGAAGTGCCTTTGGTCTGTGTCAACGTCATGAGGGGTGGTCCTTCAACAGGATTGCCGACACGTGTTTCTCAGGGGGATATCCTCCAGTCCAAGAACCCGTCACACGGTGACTACAAGTCCATCACACTATGTGCAGGAAACCTGGCAGAGTGCTATACAGAAGTCGTCAGAGCATTCAATATCGCTGACAGATTTATGCAGCCGGTGATCGTACTGCTGGATGAAACACTGGGTCATATGCATGGAAAAGCGGATCTTCCGACTCTAGAAGAAGTCCAGGCAGGCATTAAGCTGAGAAAAACGTTTGACGGTCCGCCTGAAGAGTATCATCCGTATGAGTGTGGCCCGACAGATCCGGCAGTCCTCAATCCTATGTTCGAGGGGTACCGCTATCACTTTACGGGACTGCATCATGACAAAAACGGCTTCCCGACAGAAGAGATCGAAACGTGCCGAAAGCTGATCCAGAGACTTGAAGACAAAGTCGAAGCACACAAAGATGAGATAGAGTCTTATGAAGAGTTTATGCTGGATGATGCAGAGATTCTGATCGTGGCTTACGGTTCCGTTTCACTGGCGGCCAAAGAGGCGATCAGACACTTGAGAGATGAGGGCATCAAAGCCGGACTCTTCAGACCGATTACGATCTGGCCGTCACCTGCGGAAAAAATAAAAGAGTATACCGATAAGATCGACAAGGTACTTGTGGTTGAGTTGAATATTGGTCAATTCCATTCAGAAGTCCAAAGAGCCGCAGCGAGACTCGATATAGAAGGCCTCTTCAAGGTAAATGGTAGAGCGATCTCTCCATATGAAATTGTTAACAAAGTAAAGGAGCTGTAAGATGGCATTTAATTACGACGAATATTTAAGAACAGAGAAGATGCCGACACTCTGGTGTTGGGGTTGTGGGGATGGCGTCATCCTCAAATCATTCATTAGAGCATTCGACAAACTGGGTTGGAACAAAGACGATACCTGTGTCGTTTCAGGCATCGGATGTTCAGGAAGATTCTCATCCTATCTTGATTTCAATACAGTACATACGACACACGGTAGAACAATTGCCTATGCGACAGGTATCAAGCTGGCAAACCCTGATAAGCATGTTGTCTGTGTTGCAGGTGACGGAGATGCCCTGGCAATCGGTGGTAACCATACAATCCATGGTTGTAGAAGAAATATCGATATTACATTGATTGTCATTCAGAACTTTATCTATGGTTTGACCAACTCCCAGACTTCTCCTACCACACCAAGAGGTATGTGGACAGTAACCCAAAAAGCCGGTAATATCGATCCTACATTTGATGGATGTAAATTGGCGGAAGCTGCAGGCGCATCATTTGTCGGCCGAGAAAAAGTGACTGAGCCCAGAAAGCTTGAAAAGCTTCTCGTGCAGGCGATGGAGCATAAAGGCTTCTCTTATGTGGAGGCACTCTCCAACTGCCATATCAACCTTGGTAGAAAAAACAAAATGGCTAATGCAATGGAAAACCTTGACTGGATCGACAGCATCACGGTCTCCAAAAAGAAATATGATACACTCTCTCCGGAAGAGCAAATGAACAAACTTCCTACCGGTATCCTGAAGCAGGATAAAGAGGCAGATGAGTATTGTGATATGTACAAAGAGATCCAGGAAGTTCATCAGGGTAAACGAGGCAAGATTACCCAGGATGACTTCGAGAAAAAGATATAAGGAGACACAATGGCACGAACTTTAATGAGATTTACAGGCGTTGGTGGACAGGGTGTTCTTCTCGCTGGTGAGATTTTCGCAGCAGCGAAGATCAAAACAGGCGGCTATGGACTGAAAACAGCAACCTATACGTCACAGGTACGTGGTGGGCCAACTGTCGTCGATATTACACTGGATGACGATGAGATCTATTATCCCTATGCAAATGAGGGTGAAGTCAACTTCATGCTCTCGGTTGCACAGGTGAGCTACAATCTTTTCAAGAATGGTGTAAAAGAGGGTGGCACAATCGTTGTTGACCCAAATCTTGTCAGTCCGACTGAAGAGGATCGAAAAAAATGGAATATCATTGAGATTCCCATCATTACGATTGCCAAAGAGGAAGTCGGAAACGTGATCACACAATCCGTCGTCGCCTTGGCTATTGCTAATACATTGATGAATGCGATCGACAAGCAGGTCTTGATCGATACCATGCTGAGCAAAGTACCCAAGAAAGTTCACGAAGTGAACCTGAAGGCATACGAGCTTGGTGAAAAATACGCCAGAGAGGCGATGGCTTCTGCCTAATCTTTTTACGCAAGGCAGCCATTCTCTGGCTGTCTCATTTTTTTTATAATATTTCGATCCCATTCTAAAATTTTCCAGCCCGCTTTTTTATTTCTATTTCTTGTTCCTGACTTCCATTATCTCAAAGCTTTCGCTATAATGCCGATTCAGGTGCGACAGGTAGTTGCCGGCAGCGTGATGCTGCGGGAGGAAAGTCCGGGCTACCGTGAGACAGGACTCCATCTAACGGATGGCCAGAGTAATCTGAGGGCAAGTGCAACAGAGAGTAGACCGCCGGGTGCGGAGGGGTCTGACCTCGAATGATTTGTTGTAAAGCAATGAATCGTTTGCGGGTCTGACTCCCCTGTAAAGCACTCGGTAAGGGTGAAAGGGTGGGGTAAGAGCCCACCGGTGCCTCTGGCAACAGAGGCAGCCAGGTAAACCCTGTCCGTAGCAAGAAGTGTATGGTATAAGTCTCACACTTTTATACTTCGCTCGAGCGCATTGGCGACAATGCGCCTAGATAAATAACTACCCAAGACAGAACCCGGCTTATCGTCGCGCCTGACCCAAGCCCACCCATCTGCTTTTATACATTGTTCAACAAATTCAAACGCTACCCAAAAATTCCCTTACTCGCCATAATCGTAGCAAAAATCAGAATAATCAATCCACTGAATAGACGTGTATAGTGTTTGTTGTTGATCATCACAGAAATGATCAGCCCTGCGAGTGTTGTGATGGTGAGAAAACCATAGAGCAGGAAGAGCAGTACGATAACATTCTGAGGCATCTCCAGCGGTTTTTCATCCGGCAGAATGAAGGTTTGGAATCCTACGGCAACGATCCAGAGATAGATCATTGTCGAGAAGAAGAAGGCCCAGAATAGAAACTGGATTTTACCGCTGCGTATGAGCATTAATCCTCCTCTTTTTATTTTGCACTTTTTCCAACGCTATTATAAATTTCATTTGTCAGCGTAATCTCTCTTTGAGCAGTGCCCGTTTGATCCACTTTTCATCCTCCTGAACATAGGAGAGGAGGGATTTGCAGTATTCAGAATAGCAGACGAGATTTTTCTTGCCGATCTTGATACTGTGTTTGTGCTGCAGTCTCAGGTAGTCATGATTGTAATAGCGCTGGAAAAGAACACCCGAATAGAAGAAGACTCTGCCATTGAGAATTTTAATCACTTTGTTGATCTGTGGAATCTTTTCAAGGTTGATGTCGGCATAGATCATATCGCAATGTTTGGCTCTGAGCTGCTCAAGCAGGAGGATGAATTTGAACTTGAAATCCTTTCCAAAACGGTGAATCATAATGGTTCCCAGATTGGCTACAGGATTGTAGCTGTAATCGAGGTGCGCATGTTCGGGGGCTGGCTCTTTGCTTTTGCCTCCCTCTATGTAGGGAATTTGGCAGTTTTCATAGCTCTGCAGGATCTGTTTTCCGTAGCGTTTGGGGAGATAGAGTGTCACCTCCTTGCGCTTGAAAAAATAGTAGCTTGCCAAGTCGGCACCTCGTCTTGCCCGCTCTGTCAATTTGTTTCTTTCTATTCGCATATCGCTGGCACTGTGTCCGAGTATCAGAGCCGTTTCACAGAAGTGGTGTGTCAGATTGCTCTTTTGGCTGAAGACATGGTACATCACCGCCTGACCAAAAACTGCAGTGAGTCCGATTTCCCTGGCTTTGTCGAGGAGATAATTGAACATTTTGCCCATAATTCCCAAGCCTTTATAGAGTGGATCGACAACGACGACTCCTATCTCAGCGATATCACTGGTCGGCATCAGAATAAGTGCGAAATGGCCTACGATCCTCCCATCGGCCTCAGCTACAATGGAGACATACGATTTCCCTTGCTCATCACGTATGAGGTGCGGGTAGTAGAAGTCCTCTTTGCCATAACTCAAACCATAATTGCGATAGATCAGGGTTGCGATACTTTTTTCATCCCCCTCTCTGAAGTCTCTGGTCGTGACTTTCAGGTTTTCTCTATCGATTTCTTTGCTTGGTTTGGCAGCTGTTTCATAGAGTACTTTGGGCTTGGCACTCTGCTTGATCAGTGTAAAGTTTTTCCCCGCTTTCCCAAGATTTTTAAAAGAGAAGTGTTCGGCCAATTCACGAATTTTCTTGAAGCCTTTTGAGTTGGGATCGCTGAACTCCTGGCGCGTCATAGGAAACCCCCAGTCCCGCACATCAACGCGGATACTGTGATCAAAACCATGCAGGGTGATCTCCATCAATCCTTCTTCGCCGTCATAAGCGTGATCGACGATATTTTTAACCAACTCTCTGGTCGCTTTGACAAGTTTTTTCAGATCCTCCACCGGGTAGCCCTTTTTTTTACCCAGATGCATCATCGCTGCTTCGATAATGGCAAAATTCTTCATACTGGCAGTCAGTTTGATGGAGATGCCGTTTTTCATCTTCTACTCCTTTTTGGAAAGAAATTCGATAGAGGAAGCTGTCAATATCTTCATTCCGTACTTCAATGCATCGTCATCGACATTGAATCGGCTGTTGTGCTGGGGAACGCAGGTATTTTTCTCAGGGTTGCAGGTGCCCAGTCGGAAGAAGGTGCCGGGAACGATCTGCAGATACTCGGAAAAATCCTCTCCTCCCATTACCGGATCGACCAGATCGATACAGTTCTCTGGACCAAGAATCTTTTCCGCTTCACTTTTGACGATATCGACCATTGCTTTGTCATTGATCAGTTCGGGCTGACCAAAGACGTAGTCGAATTTGTAGGTAGCGCCCATCGATTCGCAGATACCACGAACCGCCTCCTCCATCAATTTGGGAATATCTTTGCGTATCGCTTCGTTGATCGTGCGAACTGTACCCTGCACCTTGACATGGTCACAGATAATATTGCCGGCTCTCCCGCCTTCGATTGTACCCATCGTGATAACTGCCGGATGGAGCGGGTCGATTCTCCTGGAGACGATATGATTGAGAGAGTTGACCGCCATCGCCGTCACAAGGATCGCATCGACCCCCTCATGCGGCCTGGCGCCATGGGCGGATTTCCCAAAGATTTCGATGGTGAAGATATCGGCAGATGCCATCATCACGCCGTATTTGTATCCGATCTGGCCTGTCAAGAGGTAAGGGTAGGCATGCAGGCCAAAAATCGCTTCGATCCCTTCCAGTGCGCCCCCTTCGATCATCTGCAGGCTGCCACCCTCTTTGCTCTCTTCGGAGGGTTGAAAAATGAAGCGGACACTCCCCTGAAGATGATCTCTATTCTCTGCCAGAGCGATCGCGCTGCCGATGGCGATCGCGGTATGGCTGTCATGTCCGCAGGCGTGCATCACCCCATCCTTTTTGGAGCGATAGGGCTCTTCGGTCTGTTCGGCAATAGGCAGTGCGTCCATATCGGCACGGATAGCTACCCGCGGTGGCTGCTCATCGATGATAAGATCGGCAATCAAACCATAGTGATCATCAAATTCGCGAATGGTATATCCCTGCATTTCAAGTATGCCTTTGACCAGGTACTTGGTATGCTCCTCCTGCCCGGAGAGCTCCGGATGCATATGAAGATCATGCCGGATCTCAATCACTTTGTCGTTGATAGAATCTATGGTGGAGAAAACTCTCTTTTTAATCATCTCTTTCATCTTCAGACCTCCATTTTGATTATTATACTCCTATTCATTTGATGATGAAATAAAAATATAGGTTCTATATTTCGGTGGAGTTATAATTTGCTTCGGTGCCAAGTAAATTTGATATAATACCAACAATTAAAACAAAGGTGTGCTATGCGCTATATTCTATTTTTCATTCTTCCGGCACTGCTTTTGGCGAAAGTGCATTATGCCAAAGTGGAGCCCTATGAGGGTGTCATACTCAAATCCGCTGTCAGTGCACAGGTGATGAATGTCGATCTTAGTGCAGAGGGGAAGATGATCGCCGATGCGGAGATCATTCATCTCGATGATCGTCTCGACAAGGCGGATCTGGCAGCTTCCGGGAAGAGTCTGGGATTTTTGAAAAATATGTTGGAGATCAACCGTGAGATTGTCGAGAGTCTGGCGGATGCCCTGAAGCGCCAGAGGGGATACTATGAGCGGCTCAATAAGCTCTCGACAGCATCCAAAACGCAGAAGGATACGGCTTTTGTTGCATTTGTTTCTGCCAAGAATCAATATCTTTCCACAAGAGAGAAGATCGAAACGCTCAAAAAGCAGATCCTGGATATGGAGTATAAAATCGAAAGGCTCAAAGACAGTATCGACAAGAAAAATATCCGTCTCAAAGAGCGTTATCTCTATAAACTTGCAGTCAGGGCAGGTGACTTTGTCAATCCCGGTTCTCCCCTGGCAACAGTACAGGACCTAAGCCGCGGAAAATTGACACTTTTTCTGGAGCCTTCGGAGCTGAAAGATGTCCGGAGTAAAAAGGTTTTTATAGACGGAAAAGAGACGCAGTACAGGGTGGATAAAGTGTGGCAAGTCGCCGATGAGAAATTCATCTCCTCCTATCGTATTGAAATCTACGTGAAAAAGCCCGAAAACTACTTTTCAAAACTCGTTAAGGTGGAACTGAAATGATACAGACAGCCTGTGGCCTGGATTGTCCTGATGCGTGCGGCATCACGGCGGATGCTGCCCATCTGCCGAGATTGGCGGCCAATACAAATACCGGTGCACTTTGCAGTCTACTCAATAAAGAATTTTTTAACACACCACGCATAGAGAAACCGCGTATTGATGATGTGGAAGTCTCTATGGATGAGGCACTCGATGCGGTGGCGGAAGCATTGAAAAAAAAGTCGCTGCTCTGGAGAGGATCGGGTCATTTCGGTGTGATGCAGGAGGTGACCGATCTGCTCTTCGAGAAAATTGGCGGTACATTGACTCGGGGCAGTCTCTGTGACGGTGCCGGAAATGCGGGTATCCTGGAGGGAAGGGGAGTCAATCGTACCCTCCCGCCGGAGCAGGTGGAAAAGGCGGATGTCGTCGTCGTCTGGGGCCGCAATATATCGACAACCAATACGCATATGATGCCTCATCTGGAAGGCAAGAAGCTTGTTGTGATCGATCCGGTGCGGACAGCATTGGCCAAGCGTGCAGATCTCCATATACAGATCGCGCCGCGAAGCGACTTCTATCTGGCATTGATGCTGGCACGCTTTACCTTTATGGAAGACAGTGAGAAGGTCGAGTGGATGGAGGAGTTTGCTCCGGAGTATGAAGAGTTTTATGATTTTACCCGGACTTTCCGTATCAAGGCGATTCTCAACTATATGGGACTGGATCTGGGTGATATGGGGGACCTGCTGACCTACCTTCAGGAGGAGCGTGTCGTGATCCTGGTGGGTAACGGTGTACAGAAATACAGCACCGGACACTATACCCTCTGGGCGATCGATTCATTGGCAGCGACACTTGGGCTCTTCGGCAAAGAGGGGTGCGGGATAGGGTATCTGGGTGACTCCAAACTCGGATTTGAAAACCCCTTTGCCGTCAATTGCAAACGTGTCTCCAAGGTTGTCACGCCCTTCAGTGAGTTTGAGACGGTACTGGTACAGGGTGGCAACCCTGCCGAGAGTATGCCTGATAGCGGTCGGGTGATCGATGAGCTGGAGCAGGTAGAGAATCTGATCTATTTCGGTCTTTACGAGAATGAAACAAGCAAGCGGGCGAAAATCGTCATTCCTGCCAAAAACTTTTTTGAAAAAGAGGATGTACGGCTCAGCTATGGCCATCACGCAGTCAGAAAAATGAATAGAGTATTAGAGAGTGACATTGGCATCAGTGAATATGAGTTCACGCAGGAGATCTTCCGGAGGTTGGGGCTGAAAGGGCTGGAGGATGAGCAGTACTATATCGATTTCTGGTTGAAGCAGTGTGATGATCTGGAGGAGGGGTTGCGTTCGCCGACCTATGATGCAGCACCTTATCGTGAGGGGTTCGGCGAGGAGGAAGATGATGAATTTATCTTTATCGATGATTTTGAAGATGACTTTGAAAATATCAAACACCTGCGTAAATATCGCAAACTGAGTGACAAAAAGATCAAGAAAGCCGAATATTGGCTCATCACCCCCAAAGCCAAACACGCACTCAATACGCAATTTCGAAGAGATAACAGGATCCAGCTCCATCCGGGGCTTGGCTATGATGAAGGCGAAAAGGTGCTCGTCTCTTCCGAACATGGATCGCATGAATTTATCGTGCATCTCAGTGAGGATATCAGGGAGGATTCTGTCGTGATCACAGCCAATACGATTGGCGTCAACTATCTGACGCCTGCAATCGTCAGCGAGGAGGGGGAAGGCGCCTGCTATCAGGAGGTGAAGGTGGTGATAGAACGGTGCTGATTTTTACACAATAATCTTCAGCATCTTGGCATACTCTGCCGGGATTTCAAAAGTTTTTCCTTCAAGAT